>CAZFJD010000005.1:9867-27143 GCA_964518775.1 uncultured Syntrophaceae bacterium | reverse complement strand
CTCATAATCAGGTGATCAAATTTTCCACCATAATAACCACCGACCATTCCGAGGAGCGTTCCAATGACCATGGCAATGGAGACAGACACAATTTGAATTTGGAGGGAGATCCGAGCCCCATAGATCACTCGGCTTAAGAGATCCCTTCCAAGAGGATCGGTCCCTAAAAGATGTTCCCGGCTCGGAGATTTCAGTCTTTTTGTCAGATCTCCTTCATTGGGTGGGTAGGGAGAGAACAAAGGGGCCAGAATGGCGATGAGGACGAAGAGAAGGACAATCGTTCCTCCAAAAATGGCTGCCCGGTTTCTTTTAAGCCTTCTCCAGACCTCTGCTGTCTGGCTTGTTTTAAATTCTTTCTTTTCACTCATATCGTATCTTTGGGTCAAAAAAGGCGTAAGCAATATCGGTTAAGAGATTGACGAGCACAAAAGTGGTTGCCACAAGAAGCATCGAACCCTGAACGATCGGGTAATCTCGTTGGAAAATTCCTTCCACCATTAGTCTTCCAACTCCAGGAAGAGAAAAGACGGTCTCGGTCAGAACCGCGCCGCCGAGCATATATCCAAATTCAAGGCCAAAGACGGTGATCACCGGGACCATCGCATTCTTCAGGGCGTGTTTATAGATGACGATGAACTCGCGAAGGCCATTGGCCCGGGCAGTGCGAATATAGTCCTGTCGGATGACCTCAAGCATGGAAGCCCTTGTCATTCGAGCAATGACCGCCGATCCAGCAGCACCCAAGGCGATCGCTGGAAGGATGAGGTGTATGATCGTTCCCTTCCCCCCGGCTGGAAACCATCTCAGGTGCACAGAGAAGACAAGCATGAGCAGTAAGCCGAGCCAGAAAATGGGCATCGAGATGCCAAAAAGAGCACCCACCATGCTGACGTTATCAAAGAGGGAATATTGCTTCGTTGAAGAGATAACCCCTGCGATCAGACCAATGAAGCCAGCAATCAATATGGAGAGAAAAGAGAGCTGAACCGTAAAGAGAAAACGCTCCTTAAGGAGTTTGATGACGGGTTCACGATTTCTGATCGATATTCCAAAATCCCCACGTACGACATGGGAAACGAAATGAAGATACTGGACATAGAGGGGTTTATCCAAGCCGTATTCCTTTCGGAGGGCTTGAATGAAGTCCGGATTGGCGTCCTCTCCTGCCAATAATTCGGCTGGGTCTCCAGGGACCATATGGAGGAGTGAAAAGGAGATAAGTGAAACTCCAAAGAGGACGGGGAGAAGCATGAAGATTCTTTTTAGGATATAGCGGGGCATCTCTTTCTCGCAATATATAAGAAAAGGGCGACCGAGATTTGGCCGCCCTAAGAGTTTGAAATGAGTGAATCAAATCCCCTTATCATTTCTCAACATACGTCTGGTGGTCAAAGTAGGTCAGTTCAAGGGGTGAATTGATGACCCCTTTGAGTTTATTTGAATAGCCAATGGTTTCCTTGGTCACCAGGAGAAAGATCGAAGGGGCCTCCTTGACGAGTAATTCTTGAGCCTCCTTCAGATATTTATCCATCTCCGCCTTGGTCGTCGCCCGAGTAAATTTGTTCACCAAGTCATCAAACTCTTTATTGGAGAAGAAGCTTCGATTATTCCCTTTTGGGACCCATTGCTCGGTGGTGTAGAGGGGATAGAGAATCCAACGAGCTTCAGCCGTTGAAGGGGCCCATCCGATCAGGAAGAGTTCAGACTCATTTTCCTCAGGCGGTTTACGCGTCGCTGCTAAATAGGCGGCCCACTCCATGGTGTCGAGGGTGCAGTCAATTCCCACCTTCTTCAACTGCTGTTGCACGGCTTGGGCCATTTCAAAATCTTTGGGATAGCGGCCCTGGGGACTCCACAGTTTCGCCTTAAATCCTTGGGGAAAACCCGCCTCAGCAAGAAGCCTTTTTGCCTTTTCTGGATCGTACGGATATCCCTTAACAGGAAAGTGGCCAGTGGTCAGAGGGGCAACGATTCCTGAAGCGGCTAAAGCTCTGGCCTGATAGATGCTCTTGACAATCGCTTCTTTATCGACAGCGTAATTGAGAGCTTGTCGGACCCGAACGTCTGTAAAGGGTTTCTTGTAACAATTGATTCCGATATACAATACACGCAGTGTCTCGGTGGAATCGAGTTTGACCTTTGGATCCTTTTCCAGCCTGGGAATGTCTTCTGGAGGAATCCGGACGATCAGATGGGCGTCCCCTGACTGAAGCATCATCACCCGGGCACTATCCTCCTTGACCGTCTTCACAATGATCTTATCAACGTAGGGTTTTCCTCCCCAATAGTCATCATTTCTGACCATGGTCAGATGATCGCCGTGAATCCATTCGACGAACTTGAACGGGCCCGTACCGACAGCCCGCCGGGCAATATCTTTTCCAAGGGTTTTCAAGGCTGTTGGGCTGATAATGCCCGATGCGCTATGGGCTAAGTTGTTCAGGAAAAAGGCAAAAGGCGCCTTCAGATGGATCTTTATGGTCGAGTCATCAACAACGTCAACAGAATTGACAAAGGGGACATAGAGTCCGGCGCGGGAGGGTTTCTCCGGCCCAATCATCCTCTCAACAAAGACTTTGACCGCCTCTGCATTGAATGGAGTCCCATCATGGAATTTAATGCCTTTTCTGAGATAGAAAGTCCATGTCAACCCATCCTTTGACTGCTCCCATTTGGTTGCTAACCCAGGGACAATTTTCAGTTTTTCGTCAAATTTGACAAGGTTCTCATACATCATCCGGTTCACAGCCTCAGCAGGGTTACTCTCTGCATTGGCAGGATCGAGGCGATCAGGGTCAGCACCAGCAGCATAGATGACCGTTCCCCCATAAACCTTCGCCAGGCCAGGAGTTGGAGTGAATAGAACAGATATGATAAGAACTGAAGAAATTAAACAAAAGAGTCGCTTCATAGGAATCCCTCCTTTCTATGATCCATTTTTCCCTAGCACTTAAATATCAAAAAAATCCTATTTCTGCAAGCAATATCTGTCTAAGATTTTTTCAGGATAGCTATCGTAGCACCCCAGGAACCAGACTCCGGCGGAGCTAATTTGAAGGATTCGACGAGGGGACTCTTTTTGAGGAAGGAATGGACGATGTTCATTTGAACTCCCTTTCCCTTGCCATGGATGATTCGAACCTCTTTGAATCCTTTCTTCTGGCATTCTGAAAGATATTCCTCTAAAAGAGAAGGGATCTCCTTAGGTGAGAAGGTGTGGAGATCAATCCAATCCTCAATAGGAATACGAACAGCCATAAGCTAAAATTCAAAACTCAAAAATCATAACCCGTAACTCATAATTTCTGTCCGACCATTTTAAAGATTCTATGAAACATCGATCTCGTGAGTTTGCCGGTTTGCGTATTTTGCTGGCTCGGATGGTAGCTCGTAATCAAAGATATAGTTCGGAGTTCAGTAGCGAACGCCTGCCTACCGGACGGGCAGGGTTTTAAACCGTTCGTTACAGGAGTTGGCGGTTCTTTCTGTTTTGAAATTTGATAAAGTCTTCCGTGGCCGAAAGCCAAAGGCGGAACTTCATAGCCTTTCAGCCTCAATGACTTTAATGTCTGGGTAAAAGCGATCTGGCCCAGAGGCACAATGATCTTCACTTTATCTAACAGATCGAGCTCTTTCAAAAAGTAAGGCCGACAGTTCTCGATCTCTTCGGGAAGAGGCCTATTTTGCGGTGGGGCACAACGAATCGTTGCAGTGATGTAACAATCCTTCAAAACAAAACCATCATCCCGGCGAATAGAATTGGATTGATTGGCAAAGCCAAATTGATAGAGGGCTTGAAAAAGCCACTCTCCGCTCCGATCTCCAGTAAACATCCGGCCTGTCCGGTTTCCACCATGGGCTGCGGGGGCAAGTCCGACGATGAGAACCCGGGCTTCCGGGTCTCCAAAACTGGGAAGGGGTCTTGTCCAATAATCCCAATCCAGGTATCTCTTAGGCCTTCGATCCGCAACTTCTTGACGGTAAATAACCAACTTCGGACACTTCTGGCATCGGATCACCACGTTCTGGAGTTTTCTTAATTCTGCTTCTCTATTCATCCTAAATATTCTGCGAAGTAGGATACAAAATCCATCTAAACACATTTCGCCTAAATTTTTCAAGCATCCTGTTCCGTGATGGAAATCTCCTGTTTCCTTTTTCACCCCTCACCCCTGCCTGCCGGCAGGCCATCCCTCTCCCCCCCAGGGAGAGAGTTGAAAAGACCCGGCCACGGGGGAAGGATGAGGGAAAATTGGTTTTTGACAGAAGGGGGTTTTCTTGTTAAAAATAGCTTAATATGTCTGTAAAATCAGTAAAGATTGAACCCCGCTAAGAGCGGGGTGAGGAGATGAAAGATGCCAACCTACTCCCACTCACAGCTTGCTACGTATGAAACCTGCCCTCAGCAATATAAACTCGCCTACATCCAGAAGATTGAGGTGGAAACAGAAAGCATCGAGGCCTTCATGGGTTCCAGGGTTCATGATGGCCTGGAGAAGCTCTACCGAGACCTAAAAGTAACGAAACTGAATACCCTGGAGGATATTCTTAGCTTTTACCATCAAAGCTGGGAGAAGAATTGGAATGACATGGTTCAGGTTATACGAAAAGATTACAGCGCCGAGGATTACCGCCGTCTGGGAGAGAAGTGTATCTCCGATTACTATAAGCGCTACTATCCATTCGATCAGGGAAGGACATTGGGCCTTGAAGAAAATATTTATTTCCCCCTCGAAGAAGAGAAGGGGTACTGGATTCGAGGGTTCATCGATCGGTTAGCCCTCGTTGATAACTCCATTCTCGAAATCCACGATTACAAAACCTCCAATCGGCTTCTGACAGAAGAGGAAATCAATTCCGACCGGCAACTGGCTTTCTACCAGATGGGGGTCGAGGGAAAGTGGCAGGGTATTCGAGAGATACGATTGATCTGGCACTACCTGTCCTTTGATACCGAAATTCAGTCTTCAAGGACTCCTGAGGAACTCCATCGGCTTCGTCGCGAAACGTTAGAGCTTATCCAGAAGATCGAAGCGGACAAGCATTTCGTTCCAAAGGAAGGGCCTCTTTGCGATTGGTGCGACTACCAAAACCTTTGTCCAAGACGAAAGCATCTGATGATGGTGGCCAGCCTTCCGCTTAACGAGTATCTGGACGAAGAGGGGGTGACTTTGGTCAATCGTTATGTGGAGTTGAAGGAGAAAAAAAGAGTCTCGACCGAAGAGATCGATGCTGAGTTAGCGAAAGTGGAAGAAGCCCTCTACGCCTATGCCCAAAAGGAGGAGATTGAGGCGATTTTTGGAAGTGACCATGTCGCCAGGATTAAGATCGAGATCAAAGAGAAGTATCCTTTAAAAGGAGACCCCAGTCGAAAGGTTCTGGATGAAATCATCAAAAATGCAGGGAAGTGGATGGAGGTCTCTGATTTAAACCCTTGGATGCTGGCCAGAGTGATCGGCCGGGGAGCCTGGGCTCCCTCGTTAGTTAAGAAGGTAAGGGAATTCTCTACCCCGGAGGAGAACCGCTCCATCACAGTATCGAAGCTGAGGGAAAGAGAATAACAGCCGATAAGGCAATGTCAAATGTCAAAATTCAAATGCCAAACGAAATCCAAAGGTCAAATTAAAAACTTTTTGGAATTTAGTTATTTGTCATTAATTTGAAATTTGAACTTTGACATTTGAACTTAGGATTGTGAGATCCAGCGGAGGTCCTTATATGAAGATTCGGGTTGAGCAAGGCAGGGCGGAGAGATATTCTTGTGAACTTCTTCTCCTCTTCTCTTTTGAATTTCCTGAGGGGCTGGAAGGTCCGATTCAGAATGTGGATTTGGAGTGGAAAGGGTTTATCACCAATCTGATGAACCAAGGGGATTTCAAGGGAGAATTATATCAATGTCGGGTCTTCCACACCCAAGGGGCTCTCCCTGCGAGAAGGGTGTTACTCTCCGGCCTGGGCAAAAGAGGGGAGTTTAATTTTGAAAGGTGGCGCGGGGCTTCCTCAAAGGCTGGACAGTTCATTCGGGATTCAGGTATGAAGGAGTTTGCTTTTCCAATAAAGAAATTCGACGGACTTTCAGAGGAAGAACTGGCCGAGTCCTTTGTGGCTGGACTCCTCCTCGGAACCTACCAGTTTAACGAGCTGAAAACCCTCGAGAGAGATAAGATTAAGCAGATTGAGAAGGTGGTCATCCTTGGAGAGACAGCCGAAGAGATGAAAGCGCTGGTTGACGGAGTGGAGAAGGGCGAGATTATATCAAAAGCGGTCTGCATGGCCCGAGATCTCGTTAACGGTCCCAGCAATCAGATTACCCCAACGGCACTGGCTGAAAAGGCCCGACAGATAGCGAAAGACGAAGGCATGGAAATTCAGGTTTTGGAGGTGAGCCAGGCAGAGGCCATGGGAATGGGCGCCTTCGTAGCTGTTGCCAAGGGAAGCCAGGAGCCAGGGAAGTTCATCATCTTGGAGCATAATAAAGGCAAGGGATTGGATACGATCGCATTGGTAGGGAAGGGGATTACTTTTGATAGCGGCGGGATCTCCATAAAACCCTCGGAGAAGATGGAACGAATGAAAGACGACATGTCAGGTGCTGCAGCTGTTTTGGCCATCCTACAAGCGGCGTCCAGACTTCAGATCCCGCTTCATCTCGTAGGGGTGATACCGGCCACAGAGAATCTTCCAAGCGGAAAGGCTTATAAACCCGGAGATGTTCTGAAGACCCTCTCGGGTCAGACCGTAGAGGTGATCAGCACCGATGCAGAAGGAAGGCTTATCCTTTCGGATGCTCTGACTTACGGTTTACAATATCAACCAAAGGCGGTCATCGATCTGGCTACACTGACCGGAGCATGTGTCATCGCCCTGGGAGATTACGTCATCGGCCTTTTTGGTAATGATGAAACCCTGTTGAAGCGAGTTGAAGAGGCTTCGGCGAGGACAGGGGAGAAGGTCTGGAGATTGCCCCTCTGGGATGAATATTTCGAATATTTGAAGAGCGATGTGGCCGATTTTAGAAATGTGGGTACCCGATCAGCCGGTGCCATCATCGGAGGAATCTTCTTAAGCAAATTTGCTGGAAAGACGCCATGGGTCCATTTGGATATTGCGGGTCCCGCTTACATCGAAAAGGAAAGGCCTTATACACCAAAAGGAGGCACCGGGGTTGGAGTAAGATTGGTGCTTCAGTTGCTCAGGGACTGGAGGGTCTAAACTCTAAACACTAAACTCTAAATTCTAAACAAACCTAAAATCTTAAACTCAAAAGATTATACCGTTTTGTGTTTTGGATATTTGAGTTTATTTAGAGTTTAGGGTTTGGAGTTTAGAGTTTAACTTCTTTGTTTCAGATTTCAAATTTATTGTTTCAGGGTCAAGTGATGAACGAGACGGAAAAACAATATCCATTCCTGAGGGCATGCCGCAGAGAGCCGACAGAATATACACCCATCTGGCTCATGCGCCAGGCCGGCAGATATCTGAAAGATTATCGCGCCCTCCGAAAGAAGTATTCTTTCCTGGAAATGTGTAAGAATCCTGAACTGGTAGCACAGGTGACGCTTCAGCCGATCGAAAAGTTTAAACTCGATGCAGCGATCATTTTTTCGGATATCCTTATCTCTTTGGAGCCGATGGGAGTGGAGTTCCAGTTTGCAAAAGGTGAAGGTCCGGTTTTTCACCATCCCCTCCGAGAGAAAAGGGATGTTGAGAAGTTGCGAATCTTTGAGCCAGAGGAGGAAATTCCTTACCTCGTGAAGGCGATTCAAATCGTTCGGAAAGAATTGGAAGGGAAGATCCCTTTGATTGGGTTCTGCGGCGCCCCTTTCACCCTTGCCAGTTATGTCATTGAAGGGGGACATTCGAAAAACTATATCCTCACCAAAGGCATGATGTATCAGGACCGCGGCACGTGGAATACTTTAATGGAGAAGATTTCCCAAGTGTTGATTCGGTATCTGAATGCTCAAATCCGCTCAGGCGTCCAGGCCGTCCAGCTTTTCGATTCCTGGGTGGGATGCTTGAGTCCAACCGATTATAAGGAATATGTACTTCCTTATTCTAAGAGGATCATCGAAGGAGTTGCTTCAGGAGTTCCCCTGATCCACTTTGCAACCTCTTCCTCAACACTCCTGGAGATGATGAAGCGGGCAGGAGGAGATGTCATTGGAGTAGATTGGCGAGTAAATCTGGCTGAGGCTTGGGCTTGTCTGGGATATGACATTGCCATTCAGGGAAACCTCGACCCAGTCATTCTCCTCAGCGGTCCCGATCTGATTGAAAAAGAGGTTAAGCGGATTCTTGAGGAGGCCGGGGGTCGGCCCGGCCATATCTTTAACCTCGGTCATGGCATCCTTCCCAACACACCAGCCGAAAATGTGGCTTTCTTAGTTGAAGCGGTTCATCGCTATAGTTCGAGGCGGGAGATCATCTGATGAAAGCCATTCTCCTTTTGGCCTTCGGGGGACCTCTTTCCTTGGAGGAGGTTGAATCTTTTTTGATTCGTCTCTTCAAAGGGAAGAGACCTTCTCCAGAGCAATTGGAAAGGATCAAAGAGCGTTATCGAATGATTGGAGGTTCTTCTCCCCTTCCGGAAATCACACGTAGGCAGGCTCGGGCCTTAGAGGAAAGGCTGAAGATGAAGGGCTACCCCATCAGGTCTTATATTGGAATGCGCTACGGGCATCCATTGATAGAAGAGACACTGACAGAGATCGTTCGGGACGAGATCCGAGAGGTCATTGCCATTCCGATGGCACCTTTTCGGTCCCGTGCAAGCACAGGAGCTTACATCGAAGAGGTCTATAGGGTTAAAGAAGATTTAAAAGAGAAAATGGAAATTTCCTTTATCTTGGGATGGCATTTGCATCCCCTTTTTTTCGAGGCGGTTCGGGAGAAAGTCCAGGAAGGGTTAATGGAATTCGATCCGGAGGAGAGGAAGGAGGTTCATCTTATTTTCACTGCACACAGCCTTCCAAGAACGACTATTGAAAGCGATCCTTATCTCAACGATTTTGAGGCCAGTGTAAAAGGAGTTGTTGAGGGTCTGGAGCCAAGAAAATGGCATATTGCCTTTCAGAGTAAGGGCGGCGGGCCCGAGGAGTGGGTAGGACCTGATGTCGAATCGATTCTGAAAGAACTTTCCCAAAACAGAATTCGTGAGGTTCTCATCGTTCCGATCGGGTTTGTCTCAGATCATATCGAAATCCTTTACGATATAGATATTCTTTATCGAAAAAAGGCCGAGTCTCTGGATATAAAGTTGAGACGAACTTCTTCTCTCAACATTTCTGATAAATTTATTGAAGCTTTATTGAGTGTTGTTGAAGAACATATACACAACCTATTCCCTCTCCCTTGAGGGGAGAGGGTGGGGGTGAGGGTGAACATGAAGCGACTCGTTATTGTGGGTGGTGGGATCGCTGGTCTGGCAGCGGCCTATTTCGCTCTCGAAAAGGTAAAGAAATTAGGTGGATCCATTCAGCTACAACTTTTGGATGAGAAGGATAGAGTAGGTGGATGCATCCTAACGGAGAAAGTGGATGATTTCGTCATTGAGGGAGGTCCAGATTGCTTCCTTTATGAAAAGCCGTGGGCTCTTGCCCTCTGCGAAAAACTCGGACTCGGAGATAGGATTTTAAATACAAATGAGAATCGGAGAGTCTTCATTCTCTCTAAGGGGAAGCTCCATGAATTGCCAGAAGGGTTTATGCTCATGGTTCCAACCAGTCTGACGCCCTTCATCAAGAGTTCTCTTATCTCCTGGCCAGGGAAGATTCGGATGGGAATGGATCTTTTCATCCCAAAGAAGGACTCAGAAGAAGAGGAGAGCCTTGCCGATTTTGTCAGGCGCCGCCTGGGTGGGGAGGTTTTGGAGAAGATTGCAGAACCCTTGGTGGCAGGGATTCATGCTGGAACCCCAGAGACCATGGGCTTAAAAAGTACTTTCCCCAGGTTCCTTCAGATGGAAGAAGAATATGGGAGTCTCATCCGTGGCATGCTCGCAAGAAGAAAGATGGCCCTCCAATTTCAAAAAAAGGGTGGGCCTAAAAGGACGATGTTCTTAGCCCTTAAAGACGGATTGGGTGAATGGATTAACTGTCTAAGAGAAAAGATTGGAGAGGACAGGATTGGTCTTAAAAAGAAGGTTGTGAGATTGAAAAAGAGTGAGAAGGGGGATTATCAAGTCCAGTTGTCTGACGGAGCATGCCTTGAAGCAGATTCGGTCATTTTAGCAACTCCTTCTTTCATCACAGCAAAGATCGTCGAAGAGATGGATGGAAAACTTTCCAAAATCCTTCTCACCATTCCCTATGTTTCAAGTGCCACGGTTTCTTTGGCCTATCGACGCTCCCAGGTCCATGATCCCCTTGACGCATTTGGATTTATTATCCCTCGGACAGAAAAAAGAAAGATCATGGCCTCCACTTATACTTCAGTTAAATTTAACTACCGGGCTCCAGAGGGCCATGCTTTGCTTAGGGTCTTTGTTGGAGGTGCGAACAATCAGGAGCTCGTTAGCCTTCATGACGATGAGATGCTGAGGTTGGTTGAAGAGGAACTGAGGAAAATTGTGGAGGTAGAAGGTGATCCTATTCTGACCAGGATCTACCGATGGGAGAGGTCGATGCCTCAGTATCTGGTAGGGCATTTGGAGAAAGTTTCCCGAATCGAAGAGAGGACAAACCTCCAGTCTGGCCTTTTTCTCACCGGATGCGCCTATAAAGGAATCGGAATCAGCGATTCTGTGCATGATGCCGAAATCGTCGCCGAAAAAGCTGTTGAGCATCTCAAAAAGTAGGGACAAAAGTAGGGACACATCCCATTTATTATTTGGATCATAAATAAGAAGAGGGTTTTCTCCACATTTGCCTTACATTTTTAATTTAATGGGATGTGTCCCTATTTAAAGTCCCTTTTTAATTCGGTCGGAAAAGGAAACGCGCAAATGCTAATTGGCTTTAATCTTTGCTAAGTCCAGATCGTCGAGGGTGACGACTCCTTTGGCCTTCATCTCCTCCATCGCCTTTTGAGAGGTTTCCGGACCGACCCCTCTGCTTAAGTTTTTAACGAATATGACTTTATACCCCGCTGTGACCGCATCGAGTGCTGTCGCTCTCACGCAGTAATCCGTGGCGATGCCATAGACGACCAATTTCTTGATCTGGTCCTTCTTGAGGATTTTGTCCATCTCAGTCTTCTTTCCGCCATCATCTTGGAAACCGGAGTAGCTGTCATATTTTGGATCCATCCCTTTTTTCACCACGGCCTTAAATAATTTCTTGTCCAATAGGATCTCTGCTCCAGCAGTCTTTTGAACGCAATGGGGCGGCCAGAGAACCTGGTCTTTTCCGTGAAGTTTAATGAGGTCAAAGGCCTTTTTCCCTTTATGGTTGGTAAAGAACGAAGCATGATTCGCCGGATGCCAATCCTGAGTGGCATAGATTGGGAAGCCCGCATCCTTCAGTTTCTTTGTATTCTCTTCGACTGCCTTGACATATGCCTCATCCGTGCCTTCCACGGCCAGAGAGCCCTTCTTGAATTTCGTGAAATCTCCCTGGACATCGACCACGATCACGCCAATTTTTCCTTCCTCTTTTGCCATAGCCACCTCTCCAAGAATCATCGTGAAGAATAATGCCCATACCCATGTCCTTGCTCCTCGATTTCCCATGATGCACCTCCTTATTACATTATAAAATTTCTAATTTCTAATTTCTAAATTCTAAATTCTAAATTCTAAATTCTAAATTCTAAATTCTAAATTCTAAACTCTAAACTCTAAACTCTAAACTCTAAACTTCTCTTACCATATCTCTGGCCACTTCTCCAGTGGCTTTGATGATCGTTTCGATGTCCGTATCGGAATGGGCCATGGATAAGCTGCCCCCGCCGTGCATCACATAGACGCCTCTTGTCAACATTCGGATGCGAAACTCAACCTCTCTTTTGTCTATATCGGTAAAGCGGTGGATCGAATGAGGAGAATTGAGCGTCACCCCTCTTTGCAATGGGAAATGGGTCTGAAATAGAGAGCCGATCCCTGTGACAATGGCATCTATTCCTTCACGACGGAGAGACTCCTGAACACCTTTTCTCACCTTTTCCCCCCTGGTTTCCAAAAGGGGATAGACCTCCTCTTCGTAATCCTTCAAATAGCGAAGCATCGCCAAACCGGCTGCTGCTGTTAGCGGATTGGAAGAAAAGGTACCCCCGCCAATCAGAATCCTCTCCCATTTGTTGCCCTTCTTTTCAGGAGAGGTCCTCTCGAGAATCTCTCTTTTTCCCACCACAGCACCCACGGGCAACCCGCCACCCATGATCTTTCCCAATGTCGTCAGATCTGGAGTGATGCCAAACCTTTTCTGAGCTCCACCTAAGGCCACACGAAATCCCGAGATCACTTCATCAAAGATGAGGAGGGCCCCAAGCCTCTCTGTTTCGGACCGGAGCGCCTTTAGATATTCTATCGTCGCTGGAGTGAACCCACCTCCGGCAATCACAGGCTCGAGAATAATTCCTGCGATGTCATTCTTATTTTTATGGATGACCTCCAGTGTTCCAGAAATGTCATTAAATGGGATCACCTTTGAGTATTTCTGAAGTTCGGGCAACAGGCCGAGACTTTCTTCTTTTTCATAAGGCATTTCGATGCCTAAGGAGAGATCGGAGTTTGCTCCATGCCAACCACCCGCGATCTTTAAGATGGTCTTCTTCTGGGTGCAGGCACGGGCGAGGCGGACCGCATACATCGTCGCCTCGGTTCCTGAACAACAGAATCGCACCCTCTCTGCACAGGGGATCAATTCCCGAATGAGTTCAGCCCACTCCACCTGCTTCTCAAAGAGGATACCCCAGTGGATTCCCTCCCTTAATTGTCGTTCAATTGCTTCAACTACAATCTCTGGGTGGTGTCCCAAAATATTGGTATAGTTGCCCAACCAGAGGTCCACATATTCATTGCCATCTACATCCCAGACCTTAGAACCCTTCGCCTTCTTAAGAAAGAAAGGGTAGGGCGGGAAATAGTGGATGTTGTGTGAGATTCCTCCTGGCATCGCCTCTTTGGACCGATTGAAAAGAGTTCCCGAAAGGACTGTTTTTTGTCGATACCGGTCAAAAAAATGGTTCATTCGTGAAACCTCCGAAAACCAGAATTCCTTATAGCATAATTCTAATGGGTGGAAAACATGATTTTCAAAAAAAATTGTGTCTGGAATTTTGATCGGTTTCGTCGGCGATATTGGCCTTCCAGGCCTGCTCCCTCGACAGACACTCGAACTCGTTGGCCGACCTTTCGAAAATCCGGGGAAACTCAAGACGTTTCCTGAACATGGTCCAATATTGCCAGCCCATGGAGCGTGGACCCCAGAGGACGGGCAAGGGAGTTAAGGCCCGATCGGCTGTGTGGGGATGGAGGCACCTCTCTATAAGTTTTCCGTTTTCCAAGTTGATCAAGAAGACTGTTTCTTAGTGAAGGATCTGGCTGAGGAAGAGTCTGGTCCGTTCGTGCTTAGGATTTGCAAAAAACTCTTCTGGCGTGTTTCCTTCCACGATTTTACCAAAGTCCATAAAAAGGACTCTGTGTGCCACACTCCTGGCAAAACCCATTTCGTGGGTGACGACGATCATCGTCATACCCTCCTGGGCGAGCTCGATCATGACGTCCAGTACTTCTTTGATCATCTCCGGGTCAAGGGCTGAGGTGGGTTCATCAAAGAGCATGACCTTGGGATTCATACACAGACTACGGGCAATGGCCACACGCTGCTGCTGACCTCCTGAAAGCTGACCAGGGTATTTTCGGGCCTGTTCAGCGATATGCACCTTTTCGAGGTAATACATGGCCGTCTCTTCCGCTTCTTTCTTTGGGACCTTTCTCACCCAAATGGGCCCCAAAGCCAAATTTTCAACAATATTGAGGTGCGGAAAGAGGTTGAAGTGTTGAAAAACCATGCCCACTTCAGCTCGTATTTTTTCAATATTCTTGATGTTATTGGTCAGCTCGGTGCCATCGACAATAATACGACCCCGTTGATGTTCTTCCAGACGGTTGATGCAACGGATGAGCGTGGATTTTCCTGAGCCTGAAGGGCCACAGATCACGATACGTTCCTGTCTGCTTACGGTGAGGTCTATACCCCTGAGTACATGAAATTCACCAAACCACTTGTGCACATCGATGAATTCTATCATCAGCCCTTGAGACGTCTGTTTTTCAGTATTGATTGAGATTTCCTCGTTCATAAAAACCTCTCTGTATCGTTTAATCTCCCCTTGACAATTCCCTTTCGAGCCTCCTGCTATAATTGGACATGGAGAAACAACCCAAAAAGTAGAAAATGGCAACGAAAAAATAGGCCTCCCGGCTGAACCCCATCCACTCAGGATTGGAGAGCACACTCTGCGTCGTCTTGAGCAGTTCAAAGAGGGCAATGATCACCACAAGCGAGGTGTCCTTGAAGGCTGAAATGAGAATGCTCACCGTGGGTGGAATGACGATCTTCAAAGCCTGGGGCAAGATGACCAGCCGCATGGTCAGGTAATAGTTTAATCCTATGGACTCTGCCGCCTCATACTGTCCTCGGGACATCCCCTGCAAACCGCCCCTGACCACCTCAGCGATATAGGCAGCTGTAAACAGGATAATGGCTGCCTGTGCCCTGAGGATCTTGTTGATATTGATGCCTTCAGGCAAGAAGAGGGGGAAGATGATGGAGGACATAAAAAGGAGACTGATCAAGGGTACGCCGCGGATCAGTTCGATGTACAAGATACACAAAACTTTGACACCTCGCATCTTGGATCGGCGCCCCAGCGCCAGGATGACGCCTAATGGGTACGCAGCAGTAAGGCCGAAAACCGCGAGCAGAAGGGTAAGGGGTAACCCGCCCCATTGGGTGCTTTCTACCGACTTCAGTCCAAAGATACCTCCTTTCATGAGGAGGCCCATCGTGAAAAGCCCGATGATCCACGCATAGGCCAAAGGTTTTTTCCAGTGGTTCCGGTTTCTACTATAGAAGAGGAGACCAAAAAGGATCATCATCGCGACGAAAGGTCGCCATTGCTGTTCAAAGGGATAGAAGCCGAAGATCATAAAGCGGAAGTTTGTATAGATAATGGACCAGCAGGCGCCGGCAGCCTGTCTGCACGCCTGACCGGTTGTATGCCATGCACTATCAATGAATGCCCAACGAAAGATGGGAGGAATAACCTTCCATAAGAAGAAAAGGGTCATGATGGTAAGGATGGAATTGAGCACCCCATTAAACAAGTTGTTTTTTAGCCAACCGATGAAACCAACGCTTGTTATAGGGGGCCTTAACTCTTCTGCTTGGACCGCTTGTTCCATGCTATCTCTCTACAAGAGCCACTTTCCTATTATACCAGTTCATGAAAGCTGACGTGGACAGACTGAAAAACAGATATACCACCATGATGAGGGCGACTCCCTCTATGGACTGTCCGGTCTGATTGATGGTTGTGTTGGCCACAGAGACGAAATCCGGATAACCAATGGCTACGGCTAAAGAACTGTTCTTTGTCAGGTTGAGCATCTGGCTGGTCAAGGGTGGAACAATGACCCTAAGGGCTTGGGGTAAGATCACCAGGTTTAACACGAGAGCCGGCCTGAGACCAATAGACATGGCTGCCTCTCTTTGGCCTTTGCTGACCGACTGAATTCCTGCACGGACGACCTCGGCAACAAAAGCAGCCGTATACAGGACAAGGCCAAGGAGGAGGGCAATGAATTCAGGACTTACTGTTAAACCGCCCTCAAAGTTAAAGCCTATGAGTTTGGGGACATCCATCTCCATAGGGGCACCGAATGCCAACCATGTGATGAAAGGGAGACCCAAAACAATAGCGATGCCGACACGAAAGGTAGGGAAAAACTGCCCTGTTTTTTCTTGCCGTTTTCTTGCCCATCGACGTATAAGATAAACGATCATACATGCGGCCACAAAGGCGAGGAGCATGGATTTGTGAGCGGGATGGGCTTCTGGGATGGTAAAGGCTACCCCACGGTTAGACATGAAGATCCCTGCTCCCGGGCTGACGGCCTCCCGCGGAGAGGGAAGGGTTTCATAAAAGATGGCATACCAGAAGAATAACTGCAGAAGGACAGGAATATCCTGCATGACTTCAATGTAGATGGCTGCCAGCTTTGAGATAAGCCAGTTGGTAGAAAGCCTTGCCACTCCAATGAACGTGCCAAGAATAATTGTAATCACGATTCCTACGAAGGCGACCTTTATGGTATTGAGAGCACCAACTAAAAGGGCGCGGCCGTAAGTGCTGGCCGCTGAATAGGCAATCAGAGATTCACCGATCTCAAAAGAGGATTCTTTGTGGAGAAAACTAAACCCCGTGGCAATATTTTGTCTTTTGAGGTTTATCAGGGTATTGGAGATGAGATAGTAGGCTAACAACCCCACCATACAGAAGGTGATGAACTGAAATAGGATGGCCCTTTTTTTTGGGTCAAACCAGAAGGGTATCTTTTCTGATGCCGGACTGTCGCTAAACTCTTTCATCCTCTTTCAAAGGGTCGGTTGCTTCCTGAAGAAGTTTGGTCTGGCAGTCTCTGGGAGGACAAGCTCTTATGCCTTTGACCAGTCGTATCCCGATTAACAATGATTCAAAAGAGGGTGCCCCGTTTGCGGGGCACCCTTATAGAGGATTATCTGAATGGGAAGGAATACATAAGTCCACCCCTTGTCCACAGGTCATTGAGCCCGCGCTCAAGCTTAAGGGGCGTTTTCGGACCCACGTTGCGATCAAAGACTTCGGCGTAGTTGCCCACCTGCTTGATGATGTTATATGCCCACTTTTCATCGAGACCGAGAGCCTTACCATAGCCTGGGCTGACTCCAAGGAAACGCTGGATCTGGGGATCTGTACTTTTTAACATTTCGTCCACATTCTTCGAAGTAATACCCAGTTCCTCGGCTTCAATCAGGGCCATGACCGTCCAGTTGACGATGTCGTACCACTGATCGTCTCCATGACGGACGACAGGGGCAAGGGGTTCCTTGGAAATGATTTCAGGCAAGATGATGTAATCATCAGGATTTGGGGAGATCGAACGTACTGCGGCCAACTGGGAGGCGTCCGAGGTCAGACAGTCGCAACGGCCGGCAAAGAAGGCCTTGTTCAACTCGGCGGGGTGCTCAATAACGAGCGGCTTCCATGGCATCCCGTTTTTCCGGAAGTAATCCGCAGCGTTCATCTCAGTAGTTGTTCCGGGAAGGACGCAGATGGTGGCACCCTTCAAT
>CAZFJD010000005.1:0-9857 GCA_964518775.1 uncultured Syntrophaceae bacterium | reverse complement strand
CCCCTGACCATCATAATAATTCACATGAGCAAAAGTGAGGCCGTTGACGGTTTCAAGGGTTAACGTAACGGTGGTATTACGGCACAAGACATCCACCTCCTTTGACTGAAGAGCGGGGAGACGCTGGACGGCTGTAAGGGCAACATATTTCACCTTGTTGGCATCGCCAAATACCGCGGCAGAGATTGCTTTAGCTGTATCTACATCAAGACCTTTCCATACGCCCTTTTCGTCAGGCATGCTGAATCCTGCTACCCCAGGATTCACACCCGCTATAAGAACCCCTCTTGCACGGACTTCATCGAGGGTTCCTGCAACAGCCATACCGGCTGTCACAAGAAGCACTAAAACCAAGACCACTGCAAAGCATTTAATATTTTTCATCCCATATTCCTCCTTTCTGGTTTAATGTTAACTTCCTTAGATCGCCCAAGGGCGACCCTGCTTTTTCACTATGGTAGGTTTGTATCTTAAGTTTTTAAAAGAAAATAGGTTTCTATTGGCCCCCAACGGTGATGATAATAAATGATAAAGACTGGCTTTTGGGTGGCTTGAATATACGAAAAAAGGAGTGTTCTGTCAAGGGAAAATACGACAAGAGATGGGTTCTTTCTTGAGCCCTCTGAGGGGACAACCCTGATAGAAAGCTTTCCTAGCTGGGTAATGGCAACCCCCAATGGGGCTTCCTATTTAAAAGGTTGTTTGCTGAGATTCAAATTGTTAAGATTTAAGAGAATTTGAAATTTTGAACGGAGTGCCTTCGCCGAGCAAGAAAATCTACAGGCGTTGGAGGGAGATATGGGAGATAAAGAGATCTGCATTATTGGAGCTGGAAATGGTGGGTCAGCGATAGCAGGGGATATGACTATGGCAGGGCATCGATGCCGCCTCTTTGAGTTTTCCGAATATGCTGAGAACATCAAGCCGATTATTGCCCAAGGCGGAATTCATGTGACCGGAATTGCCCGAACAGGTTTTGCGAAAATAGCGCTTGCGACCTTGAATCTCTCTGAAGCGGTTCGAGGAGCAGATCTGATTATGGTTACAACGCAAGCTTTAGGACATGAGCGAGTCGCGCGGGAACTCATCCCCCATCTGTCAGAAGGGCAGACAGTGGTGCTATGGCCAGGGAGTGGAGGGACACTGGTTTTTCGAAAAGTATGGGATGAGACAGGAATGAATCGGCGGGTTTTTCTGGCGGAGGGGGTGACGTTTCCTTACTGCTGCAGGCGTCCACAAGGGCCTGGAACGGTAAACATTCACAGAGTTGATGGCCCTCGAATGTTGTTAGCCGCTTTGCCAGCAACGGATACTCAGGTCGTCATAAAGGCCCTTTCTGGAACCTATGCAGATGTGGTTCAGCCCGCAGTCAGTGTATTGGAGCCTGCACTCTACAACCCCAATATTATCGTCCATCCGGTAGGTGCCTTGCTCAACATGGGAAGAATAGAATACTCAAAAGGTAAATTCTGGATGTACAAAGAAGGACTTACCCCCTCGGTGAAGAAGGTCATTTATAGCATGGATAAGGAGCGGTCCGCCCTGTTTAAAGCATTTGGATATCCGCCTTGCACCTATGACCAGATTTTTTGGAATTGTTTCAACATGACCGTGGAACAATTTGCCCTCACCTCAAGTCAAGGGCCGTTCAGTATGCAGGATCGCTATATCACAGAAGATATACCGATGGGGGCCTGTCTCACTGTCTCGTTAGCTCGAAAAGCAGGGATATCCATGCCCACCTATGAAGCGATGATTCACCTTGCTTCAGTGGTCAACGATACTGATTTTTATGCCGCCGGTCGTACCCTCGAAAACCTTAAGTTGGCTGAACTGAAATTGGAAGATCTGAAGGAGTACTTCTTAACTGGCAAGAAACCCTGATCTATTTTAGGCGATATTTTCTGTCATAGAGATCTTTGTGGTAAGGCGCTTTTCTTCCAGGACATAGATCTCTTGGACATAACTGACAGCTTACAAAACTTGTCTCTGCGGGGAACCATATCCCTGAGATTGATTTGATCGGGACCATCATGAGACTCTCGGTAAGATATACCCCGATCAGATCTTTGGTTTTACCGAGAAGAGAAAAAAGCGGCCGCTGTTCTTCAATAGGCCAATCTTCGAGAGAACCTGGAGACATTCTGGAGACCTTCCCAAGTTCATAATATTCGACTAAGTGTTTTTTTAAAAAATCGTTTGCTATGCGTAACACGCTTTCTTTGATGGACTCAGCCAAATAATGTTGTAACACATCGCTTATCTTATCTGACCAATCCTCTAATTCGGTACCACAGGTTACAGCGAAAGGGAAGATCCGATAGGTTTGGTCCAGGTTGACCCGAAGAACACGGCTTTTAAATTCTATCCCCTCAACCATTACGAAATCATCCCCTTTGGAGTCAATAAATGCTGCCTTATAAATTGCTTTCGGTCTACCGAGTTTTTGAGCCTCGTCGATCAGTCGTTTCAAGTCATTCAGGAGAGTGCTCCCCTCTTTTAGGTGCAATTTCTCTAAAAGATCGTTCACCTCTAATTGAAATGGAATTGGGTTCAATACCATCGTGTCCATGGAGGCTCTCAACGAATCACTCACGAAAGAAATTATACTTGAAAATGATTCAACTTTCCATCAACTATCCTGATGGATCCATCCCCAAAGGATCAGGGAAGAGGTGATGAAATGAACGAAACTACATAGCTTTTGGGAAGGTTGTAAAGAAATCCGAAATCTGGTATAAAATTCACGAATGAGATCGAATTCAATGATCAATACTATCATCAGATTTGATCATGTCAGTAAGATATTCCCGGATGGGACAAAAGCAGTAGACGATGTAAGTTTTGAGATCAACGAAGGGGAGTGTATCACTTTTGTAGGCCCATCAGGATGTGGCAAGACGACCACCGTAAAACTGTTAAATCGTTTGGTGGAGCCGACTCATGGAAATATCTATTTAAATGGGAAAGACACGGTGAAGGTCGATGTGATTGCCCTGAGACGGAGTATCGGCTATGTGATCCAGGATGTGGGATTGTTCCCTCACATGACCGTAGCCCAAAACATCTCCCTTGTCCCCAGACTGATCGGCTGGCCGATCGAAGACCAAGAGACGCGTACCGATGAACTTCTCAACCTGGTTGGATTGGAACCCTCAGCGTTCAGGAATCGCTATCCCCACCAGCTTTCAGGAGGACAAAAACAACGGGTTGGGGTAGCCCGGGGATTGGCAGCAGATCCTCCTGTCATTCTGATGGATGAACCTTTTGGTGCCCTCGACCCGATCACAAGAGCTCAATTGCAGGATGAATTTTTAAGGCTTCGGTTGAGATTGAGGAAAACCATTCTTTTCGTCACCCACGATATTGATGAGGCTATCAAGTTAGGAGATCGGATGGCTGTGATGAGAAATGGGAAGATCATCCAGTTTGACCCGCCCGCAAAAATATTAAGAGAGCCTTCCGACCCATTTGTGAGAAACCTGATAGGGAGAGAGTGTGGCTTGAAGTTGATGAAACTATCGAAAATTTCAGATATCATGGAGTTCCCCTCAAACACGATTCATGAGAAGAGCAAATTGACTGAAGCCAAAAGGTCTATGGAAGAATATCATAGCGATGTCCTTCTGGTAACAGATGATGGGGGATCCTTCCGGGGTGTGGTTCGATTTGAACACCTCCTTAACCGGATGGATGGGACCGTTGCAGAGGTGATGGAGCGGACTCCAACTCCGGTCAAAATCGATGAAGAGATTAGACCGACATTAGAATTGATGCTAAAAAAGAAGATGGTCTGGCTTCCCGTGATTGATCGGGATGAGCGGCTGATGGGAATTGTGACGATGACCCACTTTGCCTGTTTCTTTGCGACAGAAGGGCGAGTTGAGGAGGAGGCTGTTTGAGCATTCTCAACTATTTTGTGAACAATATCGGGTTGGTCTTTAAGCTCACCCTCGAACATATCAAGATCACGGTTATTGCGATCTCCATCTCCACCATCATTGGGGTGGCTATCGGAATTCTGGTGACACGATTTAGGAGGGCTTCCACGCCAGTGATCGGAATTGCAGGGATCATCTATACCATTCCGAGTTTGGCCCTCTTCGGGATGCTCATCCCTTTTGTTGGGATTGGGATTAAACCTGCTTTGATCGCTCTCATTCTTTACAGTCAGCTTGCCCTCATCCGGAACACTTTTGTAGGGATCGTTCATATCGATCCAGCCATCCGGGAGGCAAGTAAAGGGATGGGGATGAGCAGTTGGCAGTTCCTGAGGATGGTGGAGCTTCCAATCGCTTTACCGGTCATCATGGCTGGTATCCGGACAGCGGCAGTCATGAACATTGGCACAGCCACCATTGCCGCTTACATTGGAGCTGGCGGGTTGGGTTGGCTCATTTTCCGGGGGATCGCAAGTGTCTATACAGAACAGATCGTTGCCGGGGCCCTTCCCGTGACCCTGCTCGCCATAGGAGTGGATTATTTGTTTGTGCTTCTGGAAAGGATTTTAACCCCGGTCGGGTTACGTCATTGAGCATGGGAAATCGTCTCATTTGTCATCAATCATCATAGACTTTTTGGGAAGAAGGTGATATGGACTTTTTACTCTATTGTTACGGAAAAAGGGAGGTCATCCTTTTTTCGACCCTTCGGCATGTGGAGGTGAGCCTCATCGCCGTTTTGCTATCGGTGGCCATTGCTATCCCTCTGGGAATTTTTATCACACGATATCGGAAGATGGCGCATGTGGTTGTCAATTCAGCTAACATCGGTCAGACCATCCCGAGCCTTGCCATCCTCGGAATGGTCATCCCAATTCTTGGGATCGGGCTAAAACCGGCTGTTTTTGCCCTGGTTCTTCGAGGTATACTTCCAATCGTCAATAATACCTACTCTGGAATTGTCAATGTGGACAGCTCGGTCATCGAAGCTGGAAGGGGAATGGGAATGAAGGGACGCGAGATCCTGACTCTGGTTGAACTTCCGATCTCCTTTCCGGTGGTCATGGCAGGCATCCGGACGGCAACCGTGCTGAGCATCAGTGTGGCAACCCTGGCAGCCCTGATCGGTGCAGGAGGGTTAGGAGATCTGATCTTTCAGGGGATTGTGATGGCGGATAGGAATCTTCTTCTTTCTGGGTCCATCCCTACAGCCATATTGGCGATTGGGGCGGACCTTCTTTTGGGTGGCGTGGAGAAGCGGTTAAGAAAGGGAGCAGTCCAATAAATATCTTTATTAAAGGAGGGAATGGTATGAAAGGGAAAAGGTGGATTTTAGCGATGGTCCTTATGTTGAGCATTCTTTTCACAGTCTCTTTTCAAGAAGCGAAAGCACAGATCGTAGTAGGGTCAAAGGGATTTACCGAACAGCTCATCCTGGGCAATATGATTGCTCTGTTGATGGAAAACAGTGGCTTCAAGGTGGATCGGAAGATCGGTCTTGGAGGAACGGTGATCTGCCATGAGGCCATTGTCCGGGGAGACATCAATGTTTATGTAGAATATACGGGAACGGGTCTTACGGCCATCCTTAAAAAGCCGGTGGTGAAGGATCCAGATGAGGTCTATCAGATTGTTAAGAAAGATTATGAAGAGAAATTCAAACTCACCTGGCTTAAACCCTGGGGATTTAACAATACTTACTGCATCGTCATGCGGAAAGAGGATGTGGATCGGTTAAAGCTCAAGAAGGTATCAGACCTTAAGCCTCTTGCCAAAGATCTCATCTTTGGAGGGACGATTGAGTTTTTGGCAAGACCAGATGGGGTTCCAGGGATCACGAAACATTATGACCTCAAATTCAAAGATCAGAAGGGAATGGATCCTGGCCTGGTTTACAAAGCCATCGCGGAAAAGCAGGTCGATGTGATCTCCGGATTTGCTACAGATGGTCGTATCCCGGCTTTTAATCTGGTTGTCCTGGAGGACGACCTAAAGTTCTTTCCTCCCTATTTTGCAGCACCTGTCGTGAGGATGGATCTTCATGCCAAAACCCCCCAGGTGGCAGATATTCTCAATCGACTGGCTGGAAAGATCAGCGATTCAACCATGGCCAATTTGAATTACACGGTGGATGGAAAGAAGCAAGAGGCAGAGGCTGTAGCACGGGATTACTTAAAGGGTCAAGGTCTGATCAAGTAATAGCTCTGACAAAAGGAGGAGAATATGAGAAAAAAGAGATTCCTTTATTTAATGTTAGCCAGTCTATTTGTAGGGGTATTGGTTTTCGATGTCGGAACGGCCCAGCAATTAGCCAAGGAGCAAGCCTTAACCATTGCGTTTGATGCAGGGGATGTTGCAACTCTCGATCCTCATCGATCAGCGACAACTGTCGACCGAGCTACCGTGGATATGATCTTTAATGGTCTTGTTCGATACCCTCCAGGGGATCAGGTTAAAGTGGAGCCTGACCTTGCCACCTCCTGGAGGGTATCACCGGATGGAAGGGTTTGGACCTTCACGCTAAGACGAGGGGTCTTTTTTCATCCCTACCCGGGAAACCCGACAGGGTATGAGTTGACTTCAGAGGATGTTCTTTATTCGCTGAAACGAGCTGCAGACTCAAAACGTTCCTCTTACGCTGGGGAGTATAGTGGGATTAGCTTTGAAGCGGTTGACCCTTATACTGTTAGGATTACCATCGACAAACCCATTTCTGATACGCTCTTTTTGGCTAAGTTTGCAAGTTATGCGGGTGGGATGGTTGTGTGTAGGAAGGCGATCGAAGAGAAGGGGGACGAGTGGTTCAAAACGAACCCGGTGGGAACAGGTCCTTTTAGGTTTGAATCCTATGAGCCCAGACAGAAAACAGTCCTTGCTGCCAACCCGAGGTATTTTCGAAAGGCACCGATTTTGAAACAGGTCGTAGTCCGTTATATGCCTGCGGTCAGTTCCCGAGAACTCGGCCTCCAGACCGGGGAGTTACAGATCATCGAAGGACTCAAGGAAGACAAATGGGTGGAGAAGATTGCCTCTCTGCCTGATGTCACTGTCAAGTCGTTTGGTCCTTGCGAAAGCCAGGTGTTTCACTTCAATATGACCCAACCCCCCTTTAGTGACATCCGGGTCAGAAAGGCTGTTTCCTATGCCATCTCTCGTGAAGGAATTGCTGCGTTTATGGGGAAGGGGTTAGCTGTTCCAATCTATTCTCCTACACAGGCGCCTCCAGCCCCAGGGGCTTTGACGAAAGAAGAGGCAATGAAGGCAGGCGTGGTTTATGAGGATAATATTGCAGAGGCGAAAAGGCTCTTAACTGAGGCAGGCTATCCCAATGGCTTCAAGACCGAAGTCATTATTAGTGAGATGGCCAGCAGTTACCAGAAGCCGATGGTAGCTATTCAAGCGCAGCTTAAAAAAGCAGGAATTGATATGGCCTTGAAGGTGGTGGACCATTCCTCTTTTCATAGCCTGATCCGAAAGGATGCAAGCCCCATTGTCTATTATGCAGCTTGGCGGCCCAATGTCGATGCCTTCCTCACCCGGTTCTATCATTCCGATTCAACGGTTGTAAGTGGGAAGAAACCGGATACAAACTTTTCCCACTACGGCGCGGTGGATGCCAATGGGGATGGAAAGATTGACAGCATCGATGAACTCATCGAGAAAGCAAGGTGGGAACTTGATGCGAAAAAACAGATGGCCCTTTGGAAGGAGGCTCAGATTAAACTTTTAAGTGATGTTGCGGTGGTGCCCATCATTCGTCTAAAATATGCCTTTCCTCAGAAGTCCTCCGTCGATCTGGGGCACCCTCTTGAGTTTAGTTGGGCAACCTATTCACCACAGATCACCGAAGAAACAAGGATTTTAGCCAAATAATCTTAAGAGGTTTTAGTCCGTTCCACTCACCCCATCCCCTTTTCGACGAGGGAATGGGGTGAGTGGTTGATGGAGTATTCCGCAGATGTTTCAATATGTGGTTCGCAGAATTCTACAAAGCCTTCCTATCCTGTTTATTGTGCTCACCCTTGTTTTTGTGGTCGTAAGGATACTGCCTGGCGATCCTGCTGTGGCAGCGCTGGGAGACTATGCCAGCAAAGAAGCAGTGAGTGCCTTGCGAGAGAAAATGGGACTCAATGCCCCACTTTGGGTTCAATACTTTCGATTCTTGGGTGATCTTTGTCGAGGTAACCTCGGCACCTCCATCATCACAGGTTACCCGGTGGGTGCTCAGCTCCTGAAAGTCCTTCCTTATACTTTAGAACTCACCTTTTGCGCTATTTTCATTGGTTTTCTCTTCGGGATTCCTCTTGGAATTCCTGCAGCCGTTCGAAGAAATAGTTTGATCGATTATTTCAATCGGGTTTTTTCTCTGATGGGCCTTTCAATCCCTGCCTTCTATCTGGGTATTTTACTCATGTTAGTTTTTTCAATTAAACTGAGACTATTTCCTGTTGTTGGAGGAGGAGACCTTTCCAGCCTTTCGAGCAATCTCCGACACCTTTTTCTGCCAGCCCTTTCCCTTGGGTTGATCATGACAGCCTATGTCACCCGAATGACCCGGTCTTCTGTTCTGAATATCCTTCGGGAGGATTATGTTCGAACCGCCCGGTCCAAGGGAATCTCTGAGCGGACGGTTCTTTTAAAACATGCATTAAGAAATGCCTTGATTCCCATTGTGGCCCTTGGTGGGGTTTATGCCGTTGTCCTGGTCGGGTCGTCTGTCATGACGGAGATCGTTTTTTCGCGGCCGGGTTTAGGAAGCCTTATGGTCGGTGCAATCAAACAGAGAGATTATACAACGCTTCAGTCAGTGATGGTCTTCTATTCCTTTATCGTTGTCATCCTAAATTTGATGACGGATTTGATTTACGGCCTGATTGATCCGAGGATTCAGTATCGTTAATCCATGAGAGAGAGATGCCCATAGAGATTTCTCAACGCCAGAGAATATGGTTTACCTTTTCAAGGAATAAAACCGCTATGCTCGGAGGGATTATTGCGCTCTCCATCATCTCCATTGCTCTTCTGGCTCCCTGGATATCACCCCTTGATCCACTGGAACAGGATCCATTTTCCCGTCTAACTGGAAGGAGTTCCAAGCATTGGTTGGGGACAGATGATTTTGGTCGGGATGTGTTTTCGAGAATCCTTTGGGGTAGCCGAGTCTCCCTCCTGATCGGAAGCGCATCGGTTCTTCTGGGAATGCTTATTGGGACAGCGTTAGGGATGATCGCTGGCTATTATGGAGGAAAGCTCGAAAGCCTGATCATGAGATCCATTGATGTGATGATGTGCTTTCCGGATCTCATCCTTGCCATTGGAGTCACCGCTGCCCTGGGGGCCAATCTTTTCAATTTGATTATCACGATAGGAATTGTGATGGCCCCAAGGTTTGCGCGATTAGCCCATGGGACGATCTTGTCCCTCAAGGAAAGCGAGTTTATCCTCGCTTCTCGGGCTGTCGGCGCAAGCGTGCCCAGGATCCTTTTTCATCATGTTTTTCCAAATATTTTTGGTGAACTTCTGGTGGCTGGGACACTCTGGGTGGGAGAGGCGATACGACTTGAGGCCAATCTTGCTTTTATTGGTTTGGGCGTTCAACCCCCCACCCCGACCTGGGGGAATATGACCCGTGAGGGAGTTGATGTCCTCATCAATGCCCCTTGGATCTCTGTCTTCTCGGGATTGAGCATTCTCATCACGATCCTCTCTTTTAACATGTTCGGAGACGGGATACGCGATATTACAGATCCCAAACTTCGAGGAGCCTAATTGAAGTGAGCAGAAATTCGAAATCTGAAGCACGGAATTCGAATGACTGAAACCTAAAAGAATGTCATTGCGAACGAAGCCATGCACCGCATGATGTACAGGGCGAAGTGAAGCAATCTCACGGGATTGCTTCGGCTTCGCCTCGCA
>CAZFJD010000004.1:0-29848 GCA_964518775.1 uncultured Syntrophaceae bacterium | reverse complement strand
CTTAATGGCCCTGCTTGTGCTATCAAATTACAATCTAACTTTGGAACATTTATTCAGAAAATCACCATCGAGGATCATTTAAAGCAAAAGATATTCCGCTCCTATCCAGATAGATAAAAGGTCATTAGACCCTGTTTATTGCAAAAGGGTTTTCAAACAGTCGAAATTCACAGATGAAGAAATAGAAAGGCTATTGGAATAATTGGTTAGGGAAGAAACACAAAGAGGTTTTTTCTAATGCATTTGAAACTATTTTAATATAGGTTTTTTGGCAGGAGGGGCATTGAATCTCATTCTCCCCGACTTTCAAATCAAATTGATCATAAGAGACCGTGTGATCACAATAAGGATACCGATAAGGAAACCTTTGAATAACTTGTCCCTCTGATTTTGCCTGCGAATAATCATTTTTCTTTTCGATCATATAAGGTCTCGATTTTATAGCTTTGAGCTTTGAGCTTTGAGCTTTGAGCTTTGAGCTTTGAGCTTTGAGCTTTGAGCTTCTACCCCATTGTCCATTGGCTAATATTTTTAAGCAACTATACTAAAACTACCCCAAAGAATCAAGGAACAGAAGAGCGATAGAAATTCTTGTTGACCCCACTCCCCAAATTTCGGAGGCTTTGCGCATTTTTCTGAATTCATGTTCAAAAAACGGGTTCTAATTTATGTATCATTCAGGCAAATATTGAAGATTTTTCACAAACTCCTTTTTTAATTGGCCACATAACAATATTCCTACCTAACTCCTTCCTGAAGTTGTTGGCTGACAGATTTCAACCATGATGCAAGATTTCATATGGTAATCGTTATCTGCTGTATAAGTCCAAAACCTTCCTTCATATCTTGGGTCTTTTTCTTTGACATTCAACTTCGTTTTTCGTATATTTAACTCACTAAAGCGAGTTCTTATCAATTCAATAATAAATGGACAAGACCGCCAAGCATTGTCGAATACATGACTGAGGATTGGGAAGAGAATCCACCAAATTAGGGACCGATCGGAGTAGTACTAAGTTATCCGTCAAAAATGAAAAAGAAATACGAGCTAGCACCAGCGGTGTTCTGGGGCCTTCTTAGTATATTTGTTGTGCTGAATGCATACAAGTTAGGGCTAGGGAATTTTAAAAATGCCGGTCCTGGGCTAATGCCCTTTTTGCTCGGAATTTGCCTATTCTTGGTATCTATGCTGCTTATTGGTAAATTTTTTTTTGGAGTTAAGGAAGAAAATGGTACACCAAAGGGAATTTCCCCTATGAAAATGGATCTCAAGAAAATAAGTTTGGTTTCATTATCCTTGTTTGCCTATGCTCTGCTCCTCAAGACGATAGGATTTCTGTCTTTAACTTCATTGCTTCTCTTATTTTTATTCAGAATAGCGGGCTCTCGTAAATGGAGGGTTGTTGTATTCGCTTCCGTCATTACTATGGTGATAACCTACTTCGTTTTTACTTCTCTTGGACTCAGATTTCCGAAGGGGATATTTGGTTATTAATATGGATTGGTTTTCCAGTATCCTGTCTGGATTTCAAATTGCCTTTCAACCCGCAAACTTCCTGTATTGCTTTCTTGGCGTATTTCTTGGTACATTGATCGGCGTTCTTCCTGGTATTGGTCCTGGTGGGACAATTGCCATTCTCCTTCCAATTACCTTTGGCATCTCTCCTGTTTCTGCCATTATTCTCCTTGCGGGAGTTTACTATGGGGCTATGTATGGAGGATCAACAACTTCTATTCTGGTCAACATTCCAGGTGAAGCCTCCTCTGTAGTAACGTGTTTAGATGGTTACCAGATGGCCAGAAACGGGAGGGCAGGACCGGCATTAGGGATATCTGCCTTTGGTTCTTTCATTGGGGGAACTTTCAGCGTAGTGGTGTTAATGTTTTTGGTTCAGCCTCTTGCAAACGCCGCCTTGAAATTCGGTCCTCCCGAGTATTTCTCACTGACATGTTTGGGGCTCACCCTCATAACATACTTGGCAAGGAGATCAATGGTTAAGGCCATCGCCATGGCATTATTTGGCCTTATCTTGAGCACCGTGGGTATAGACCTTATCTCGGGAGAGGCTCGCTTTGCTTTCGGTTCCCCTACCCTTTTGGATGGAGTAGGCATAGTTCCATTAGCCATGGGCTTTTTTGGGATATCTGAGGTTCTAACAAATCTTGAAAGCCCTATTGAACGCATTATTTTTAAAACAAGAATTGGAAACTTGTTGCCCGATAAGGAGGATTGGAAAAGATCAACCGGACCTGTTATTCGTGGTAGTCTGATAGGGTTCCCCTTAGGAGTCCTTCCGGGTGGTGGGGGTGTCATTGCATCGTTTGTTTCCTATGCCGTTGAAAAAAGGCTTTCAAAGAGACCGGAAGAATTTGGAAAAGGACCAATTGAGGGAGTAGCTGGGCCAGAAACAGCTAATAACGCCGGAGCAGGAGGTGCCTTTATTCCTCTTTTTGCTTTAGGAATTCCTCCAAACGTTGTTCTGGCAATATTAGCAGGCGGGCTGATTATACATGGTGTGGCACCGGGGCCGACAATGCTAAGGGATCATCCTCAAATCTTTTGGGGGACAGTAGCCAGCATGTATTTGGGAAATATAATGTTGTTGGTGTTGAACCTTCCTTTGATCAGTTTATGGATAAAAATTCTAAAAGTACCATATCGGATCTTAATGCCACTAATCATCATATTTTGCCTGATTGGTGCTTATAGCATTAATAACAACATCTGGGATATAGTAATCATGGGTATCTTCGGAATTATAGGTTACATATTGAGAAAGTTCGACTATGAAGAAGCCCCTCTTATGTTAGGATTTATTTTAGGACCTATCTTTGAAACGGCCTTTCGACAATCACTTATTATTTCGAACGGACAGCTGTCCATTTTTATAATCCGTCCTATCTCGCTATTATGCATAGCGGTAGCGGCTTTTTTGTTTATTTCTACAGGTTTTTCATACTATCGGAAGAGTAAAATAAGAATGACCCAATGAGGTTCTTCGTTATTTCCCCAAAAAGGTTTAACCTAATGATACTGGGGAGATTAATGAAGGGAGGAATAATAAAATGAAATCTCGACCAGAGCAACCATGGATATTACCGGAGATGTCAGAAGGAGAGATTCGGAGAAGGCATCGAAAGTTAGAGGAGGAGATGACAAAACGGAACATACACTGTCTGGTGGTTGCTGGGAGTCAGGTTAATTATGGTGCTGGTTCCGATAATATCCGTTATCTGTCAAATTATGGCATCTTTTACGGGGAAGGTTACATTGTTTTTCCTTTGTCTGGAGAGCCAAGATTGTTTTGTAGGAGTATGAATCAGGAGTTTAATGCTAAGGTAATCTCTTTGATTCCAACGCAGATAAGTGGATACCCAATTTTTGCAAGGGATATAGCAAATTACATGAAGGATTTAAAGCTCGAAGGAGAGAAAATTGGAATAGTTGGGGCCGAGATCATGCCCACCAATGTTTTCGTTGATTTGAAACAAAGGCTACCCAAAGCAGATTTTCATTTTGTATCAGACATTCTTTTGGAAATGCGACTTATAAAGAGTGCGGAAGAATTGGCATTTGTGGAGAAGGCTGGTGAGATAGCTGATTATGCTTATGAGGCAATTGTAAAGACTGCGAAGCCAGGCCGAAAAGAATATGAGCTTTTGGCAGCGATTGAGGAGGCTCTTACGTTTCATGGTGCTTTTTATCCTTCCTTTATCCTCCTTTGTAGCGGTCCATCTCCAGTATTCCCCCCATCCCCCGCGTCCTATCGGACCCTGGAACGTGGGGATACTATTTTGCAGGAAATTTCCCCTTGTTATGGAGGATACTGGATTCAGTGGGGACGGCCTTTTGTGATTGGGGAGCCAGATAGAAAGCTGTATGAATTGTACGAAGTAGCAATGGAGGTATATCAAGTCCTTTTAAAGGAAATAAAACCTGGGGTGACATTTGAAAACGTGACCAACGTTGCGCATGATCTGATAAAAACGAGAGGATTCACTTGGGTTGCAGGAGCCACTCAATTTATTGGTTTAGATATTACAGAGATGGCCTCTATGGCAAGAGGAAATGCTGGAAGTCTTGAGATGGTTTCAAGGCCAATAGATAAGCGCACCCTGGAGTCTGGCATGGTAATAGTGAATCAACCAAACATCGTCACCCCCGATCTGAGAAAAGGGATGCTTATGATCGATACTGTCATTGTTACAAAAGATGGATGCAAAGTCGTCAGCAAGGCCCCTCTTGACTACGCGAAGCTATGAAAAAAACTCGAAAGAAGTTTATGTTTGCTGACCGGAAATAGGGTTGAAAATGTTAAGTCTCAAGATTAACTTGGGTTGCGTCTCATCAGTTCTTTTAATAATTGCCGGCTTGGACGAAAATCATAATGCGTCGATATCAAAAACAAAATTCAAAAACAATACACCAAAATTTATAGATAACTATTTAAAGGTATTTCTGAGACATAACACCACAAGGAGGGAGTTATGAAGACGAGCAGATTTTGTATTTCTTGTCTGATAAGCATTTTCTTAGTAGTTGGCACAACGGGCTTTGTTCCTTATGGAGTTTGGGGCATTGAAAAATATCCGTCGAAATCTATTGAAATATTTTGTGGATTTGCTCCGGGAGGAAAGACTGATCTAAATACCCGAATTCTTGCCAAAAAGTTAGAGCAGTACCTGAACATAACGGTTGTCCCAGGAAATAAGCCAGGAGGAGGCGAAGTCATTGCTGCCTCTGCTTTAGCGAATGCTCCGCCGGATGGTTATACGCTTGCCGTTCTTGGCGATGCGAGCTTGATTACATCTTTTTTGCTTGGCAGGGCGACTTATTCTAAGCAAGATCTCCGTGTGATCGGAGAGTTCAATTTTGACCCTGTGGTGTTGGCAGTAAGTGCCGAATCACCATGGGAGACAATTCAAGAATTTATCGATCATACAAGGAAGAATCCGGGCCTCCATTACTCCCACCCGGGAGTCGGATCTTCACTTCATGTGAGAGCGGAGTATTTCAATAAGCTGGCCAATATTAAGCTTCGAGGCGTCCCCTTTAAGGGTGACCCAGAAGGTATTGCAGCAGTCTTGGGCAAACATGTCCAAATCGGAGTTTTCAGTTTCAATGCAGCCAAACTTCAGGCTGATGCCGACAAGATGCGGATATTATTTTGTTTTGATTATCCAGGGCAGGGGCCTGATCCAAAGCTTCCGAACATATCATCTTTTTTTGGAAAGGACGCCTTTAATATGGGACCCGTAGTTAACTATATGGTTGCGCCGGGAAGGACTCCCGAAGGAATTATAAAAATCCTCGAATCAACTTTGGATAAAATCACTAAAGATGCTGAGTTTATTGATAACCACAAAAAGATTTATTTAGGAGTCCGTTTCACAGATGGTGAAACCGTGACTCAAAAAATAATACCGAGGAAGACCCTTGAAATTAAGCAAGTCCTTCAGGAGATCGGATTGATTAAATAGGATTTTACAGTTGAATTTTAGAGAAAAAAGAGATTATTCAATTCACCAACAAATTCAGGGAGGAGGATGATTATGAAAAAAGGTAAAATATTTCTTTGGCTTGCAGTGACAGCAGTTACAGTACATCTGCCTTTAATTTCTGATTATTCAATCAGAAACTCAGGTGCAGAAGATAAGTATCCCTCCAGATCTATTGAAATATTTTGTGGATTTGCTCCGGGCGGAGTAACCGACACACTAACACGATTGGTTGCCAGGAAGTTAGAGCAAAACCTGAAGGTGACGGTCGTTCCTGGAAATAAGCCAGGAGGAGGCGAAGTCATTGCTGCTTCTGCTTTGGCAAATTCTCCACCTGATGGCTACACACTGGCTATTTTAGGCGATGCAAGCTTAATCACGTCACACTTGCTTGGCAGGGCAACCTATTCAAAAGATGATCTTCGTGTAATTGGGGAGTTTGTCTTCATTTCTAACGTGTTGGCAGTAAGTGCCGAATCACCATGGAAGACAATTAAAGATTTTATAGAACACGCACGAAAAAATCCTGGCTTAACTTTTTCCCACCCTGGAGTTGGGTCCTCTCCTTTCTTAAGAGCGGAGTACTTCAACAAGGTTGCCAAGCTTAACATGAAAGGGGTTCCTTTTAAGGGGGATCCTGAAGGAATCGCAGCGGTTTTGGGAAAGCATGTGGCTATAGGAGTTTTTAGTGGAATGGCGGCAAAAAAGCAGGAAGAGGGGGGGAAGATGCGAATGCTATTCTGTTTTGATCCTCCAGGATTGAGTCCAAACCCAAATATACCCAACATCCCATCCTATTTTGGAAAAGAAGTCCCAGACATTGACCCGGTTTCGAATTATTTGGTAGCACCCGGAAAGGCCTCTGAGGGCGTTGTAAAAGTTCTTGAGAATACATTGGAGAAAATTACCAAGGATCCTGAATTTGTAGACAACATGAACAAGATGAGTATAGGGATTCGGTTTACCGATAGCAAGAGCGTAACTCAATTGTTAGAAAGGAAGACTTCACAAATTAAACCAATCCTATTGGAAGCGGGTTTGATTAAATAATAAACAAAATTCAGCGTTCCTGAATTTCTGGAGAAGCGAATGATTCTAATAACCGGAGGTCTCGGTTTCATCGGTACAAATTTAGCCAAATACTTCGTGGATCATGGGGAAGAGGTTCTGCTCACTCGTCATCGCAACTTTGCAGTTCCTCCCTTTTTGCAAAAGGAAGATGGCGGCCGCCTCAGAATTCTCCCTTGTGATGTCCTGGATTTAGATGGCCTAATTCGATTAATACGTGAAAACAAAGTCGAATCCATTGTCCATGGAGTTGCTATATATCATTCCTCCGAGACTTACCATAGGGTATTCCAAATAAATGTATCTGGGACCATGAATGTCATGGAGGCCGCTCTTTTAGCAGGCGTAAAGCTCGTCAGCTTCGTAAGTTCTCGAGCAGTATATGCCGGATGGAGCCTTCCAGACCCGGTCCCGGAAATAGAGGAGATTTCAATCCACGCGGGGGAATATATCCAAGTGACAAAGAAGGCTGCAGAGATCTTGGTGCTCTATTACCGTCGGAAGTTGGGTCTCGACGTTAGGATTCTACGAGTAGCAAGGGTATACGGACCCCTTTCAGGAGCTGCAAGGAATCCTGTTCGCGAAATGGTAGAATCGGCATCCAAGAATCGCCCTGCTATAATTTCGAATTCTCCAGAAGAAGGGAACGATTTTGTTTATGTTAAAGACTGTGCAAGGGGAATGGGGATTATACATCTAGCCAAAAATCCTCAACATTATATCTATAATATAGGTAATGGTCGCATTTCACTTCTTTCTGAGTTTGCTGATATTGTCAAGAAACTTATTCCTTCCGCCCAAATAGAATTCGTTGGGTCTCATGCAAATCCAAATGACATGAGGCTCAAGACCTGCATTGACATTACAAGAATATCAAAAGAATTTGGTTATCTTCCTGAATATGATATCGAAAAGGGCATTGAAGACTACATTCGGTGGTTGAAGGAAGGGGTATACTAACAAGCTCGTGCCAGAATGTTTCAATGCATGGAGACACCCCCATCAACAACAAGGGTTTCTCCGGTTATAAAAGTAGCTGAATCGGAAACCAAGAAAGCTACCGCTTTAGCAATCTCCTCTGGTTCTCCGAATCTCCCCAATGGAATCCTCTTTTTAAACATCTTTTCTACCTGGCGGGAACTCTGCTTCGTCATCTCTGTTTTTATTCTACCCGGTGCTATCACATTCACATTTATTCCTTAAGGCGCCAACTCCATTGCCAATGTTCTCGTCAAACACAGTACGCCAGCTTTGGAGGCGGCATAGTGTGCACCAGAGAAACTCAGATTACCGCCCATTAATCCCGCAATAGAACCAATATTAATGATCTTGCCAGCCTTCTGTTTTATCATGATTTTCATTACTGCTTTTGAACAGTTAAATGCACTCTTGAGATTTACATCAAATACTTTTTCCCATTCTCCCTCTTTTATGTCTTTGGTTTGGAGTCTCCCACCATCTTTTTTCTTAGGCGATATCCCGGCATTGTTGATAAGAATATCTATCCTACCAAATCGCTTGGCAACCAAACGTACCATTTTTTCAACTTCGCGTCCCTTAGATACGTCAGCACTAATAAAGATGGCAATCTGCCCTGTTCGGCTGATTTGGTCAGCCACCCTTTTACCCTTCCGCGCATTGATATCATTCACAATAACCTTTGCGCCTGCCTTGGCCAGTTCAATGGCAATTGCTTTTCCGATTCCTTGGGCTGCCCCTGTTATGATAGCAACTCTATTTTCCAGTTCCATAGAAGTTCACCGTTTTTGAAAAAAATACCTATTTTTTAGATGGAAGTCAAGGAAGATAACAAACGCGGGCAGATTTGATTATTGACCTGTTCGACAGCGCCAAGCCCAAGTCTTTAAGCTGGGTGGCCGAAGGGCTAACTTAAGACAAGCAGTAGCGAGATTGTATTGAGAAGCTCAAATTGATTAACAGTCAAATTGCGCTCTCAATTATAAGGGTAAAGCGTCGAGGCGGATTGCCTGTGCTGGGCACAATTGCATACAGAGACCGCATCCATCACAAACATTACGCTCGACTTTGAATAAGCCTCTTTTCTTTTCTATAGCATCGAATGCCCCGTCTCGGCAGGCAATAAAACAGTGGCCGCATCGCTTACATCTTTTCTGATCGATGGAGGCTTTGATGATTTGGGGCATAGGAACTTCCGATGTAAAATATGGAAGGGAAATCCCTCTAAATTCTTGAAGAGAGTGATAACCTTGTTGGCCCATAAATTTTTTAATTCCATTCAAAAGGGTTTCCCCCAATTTGAACCCGTGCCACATGGCCGCTGTGCAGACCTGAACCGTCGTCGCCCCTGCCATTATATATTCAACAACACTTTTCCAATCGGTGATGCCTCCTACACCTGAGACGGGCAGATGGGTAACACTGCAGATCTTCGATACCGCGGAGAGTCCGAAAGGTTTGATGATGGGACCTGAAATCCCTGAGCGATAGCTGTTCTTTCTGGAACCTGAAGAAATGGGAACGCCGGTGTTCACGTCAATACCAATCAATCCCTGGATGGTGTTAATGGCTGATAAAGCTGAAGCCCCTGCCTCTTCGCAGGCCTTTGCTAATCCAGTAATATCATAGGAATGAAAGGAAAGCTTGGTGACAATGGGTCCTCGAAAAACTTTCCTGATGTTCGAAATGACTTGCTCAGCATGCCTTTGTTCATCACTCCCAAAAAATCGGGACATCTTTTCGGTTGTCGGGCGCGCTTCGGATGGACAAGATACATCGAGCTCAATGCCATCGACTCCAGCCTTCTGCATCTCCACTGCCAGTTGCTGCCATTCCTGTGTCGTTGATCCAGAGATACTTCCCAGAATCATAAGACCGTGTCGATGAGCAGCCTCCTCATCTTTTTTTAACTTTTCAAACATTTGAGCATCCCAGGTGATAAAGCGAGATCCGCTATTCTGCATCGCTTTAAATCGATATGGACCCGTGCTCCAAAGGTAAGGCCGCAACGATTTGCCCAGGGCGACGGTCTTAGTCACCACTCCGCTCCAACCATATCTTGCCATTGTCTGAGCATACTTTTGAATGTTTCCAATAACAGTGGTTTGGCCCCCAGGAACCACGATGAAAGGCGTCTTAAGTGATTGGCCGATAAATGCAACACTTGGATCAGGTTGGGTCTTCCTCATCGTAATTCTCCTTGAGGAGGTATTAACCCATAACGAGGGCCATGATAGCTTTCTGCGCATGGAGCCTATTTTCGGCTTGGTCATAAATAATGGACATGGGACTATCCACTACTTCATCCATGACCACCCGATTTCTTTCTACAGGGAGGGCATGCATGTGTAGAAAAAGCGGGACACGTCCCAAACTTAATTCTTTAACAATTATCTTGTGTGGAGTGAGAGTTTGTGTTAGGTAAAGGACAAATTTCATCTTCCTGGAGGAAATTATGGGAGCCACAAATAGGATCAGGTTTGATAAAAATCCGAAAAAGTTTATTGGGAAAGCCATTGCTGATTTCGTGAAAAAAAGTCCAGCAAACATCCGGAAGGTTGATGGAGGTAGATACTGGGAAACTCCTTTGATTGGATTTACCTCAGGGGAAGATCCCCTTTTCAAGCAGTATAAGAAGATTATTGGGAGATTCCATTTCACCCCACAAGAGATGTTCGAACAGACCTTCGGAAAAGGTAATGAGTCGAAAGAGCTCTCCGTCATCTCCTGGATTCTTCCGGCATCGGAAGATATCCGTAAGAGTAACCGCAAGGAATCTAAGTACCCTTCCCTGCTCTGGGCTCACGCCCGTGATTTTGGCGAAAAGTTCAATGTCAAATTGAGAAATCACGTCGTCTCTCTATTAAGAAAAAAAGGATACAAAGCTATAGCCCCAATGAACTCTCCCTATTGGAAACGACTCAAATCTCCAAGGGTTGGCATAGCTTCCAACTGGTCGGAGCGTCATGCGGCTTATGCCTGCGGCCTTGGAGCTTTTGGACTCAGCGACGGGCTGATCACTGCAAAAGGGAAGGCTATACGCGTTGGCAGTGTTATCACAGATTTACCCCTCAAACCTTCTGAAAAAATCTATCCCCATCATCGGGCGAATTGCCTTTATTACTTTAACAACACGTGTAAAGCTTGTGCGGCCCGCTGTCCGGCTGGAGCGATCACATCGAAAGGGCACGACAAAGATAAATGCTTCGAATATAGTTATGGTGTCGTCCTTCGAGACAAAAAAGCCGAATATGGCGTCAGGATCACAGGCTGTGGCCTCTGCCAGACCAAAGTCCCGTGTGAATTCGAAATCCCAAAATTGATCCAGAAAGAATTACAGAAAAATTGGTGAGTTTTTACAAAGGGGCAATGGGGTCGGGTCTTTAATCTTAAAAAATATCAAAATTCAAGACCCCTTTTAGTCCCTATCAAAATTCAAGACCTGACCCCTTTTACTATCAAAATTCAAGACCTGACCCCTTTTAGTCCCTAATGATTCAGTTTAGTCTTTTGGGTCTGTTTTCTCCCCTTCAGCCGTAACACCGTAGACATTATAGGAAGGGGGAGTTCCTCTTTTTTCGGCTGAAATTGTGATCTCTCTATAATGAGGCTTAGACTTGCGATTATGAGCAACGAGCGCCTTAACCACATCCCATCCTATCTTATTCTTCTCCGCCATTTTAGTAATCTCCTCCAAGGCGGTTCGATTATCATACGGTCCAGAACGATAAGGCCTGGGTTTGATCAGTGCGTCGTAAATGTCACTCACAGCAATGATTTCCACCATGGGATCCTTAAGTAGGATGTTGCGCGGATATCCTGAACAATCTCTCCTTTCATGATGGTCTAACGCCACCTGGCAAGCAAGATGCTGCATGTCTTTGTAGTAATAGCTGAGTAGCACATAACCTGCTGCTGCGTGGTGTTCTATGAATCCACGCTCTGTTTTGGTGAGAGGCGTCGTCTTTTTCAGGATGGGCAGGGGTACACAGATCTTTCCAATGTCGTGGGTTGGTCCAGTTGCGGACAACCGAACGCACTCCTCGTAGTCAGGTATCAGATCCTCTGCCAGAAGTGTAGACAAGGCGAACACCATGAGAACATGGGAATAGGTGTGGAAGTCATACCTTTTGAAATAGTCAAGTGATTGCAGAATGGGAATCGGAAGCTGAACTTTCTCCAAAACGTTCAAGACATCATTTATTTCCTTTTGGTCTAAGAAGATTGTGGCATACGGAGGAGTACTGAAAAAATTTAAACAGTCCTCTTTAACTGAACCGTACGAAAGGAGGGAAAACGTCTGATAGGCATAAGCCCTCTGGGATTCGATAGCGGCATCTAACGCCTCTTTACTCAGAAGGGTACCGGGAGGCAATAATATTTCATTATGGAGTGTACGTATGGGATGCTCGAGTCTTATTTTTGGCATAAAGGAGCGCCTTCCACGGGTAAGTTATCATTCTGAATAAATGGGTGTCAATATCATCAACGCAGTTCCAACCTATCCTAAGCCTCCGGAACCAATCGTCTTGTGCAGTATTCGCTGAATTCCTTCTTTTGAGAACCCTGAAGGTTTCGCCGGGGAAATCGGAGCCCACTTTTTTCTCTTGACAGGTGCCTTTTAAATGGGTGACCCTAAGTCTACCATTTTTAGGGATGCCACCTCAAAAAATTGCTGACATCTGAAGCTGTGACCTATAATGGGTGACCCCTGTGTGGCACATCTTCAAGCACCTTTTAATGAGTGCTTTTTCATTTAACCTGCTGTGGGTCGATTCTTAGCACAAACCGCAATGCAATGAGTGCAATCAACACCCAGTGCTGCCCAATTCTTAAAACAATTGTAAGCATTGGTGGACCATTTTAAGAGTCCGCCTTTGTTATTTGATACGGAGGCGGGTTCGGTGGACCTCTTACCCGAAGAGATCGCTTTCCCGGGACATTCTTGAGCACACACTCCGCAAGATTCACAAAAATCCTGAATTCCGAGATCCACAGGTTTGTCCGGTTTTAGAGGAAGATCCGTAAAGACTTTCGATAGCCTGACCCTCGGGCCAAACTGTCCTGTAATGAGAAGTCCATGTCTTCCCAATTCTCCTAAACCAGCATCGATCGCCAATGGAATACTCAGGGCTGTATCATTTCCCATGGGAATCGCTTTGTAGCCCAGGTTTCTGATAAACTCCGCCATTGAGACAGCGGTGATGGCCATTTTCGAATATCCCAGACCTGTTGCCGCCGCAGATAATGCTTTGGGAGATTCTTTCATGAGACCATAATCCATCTCAATGGCCATCACAACCGCATATTTATATTCGGATGGAATCTCTACCGGTGTGGTTTTTTTAGTCATGATGTTATATACATGGGAGTAGATCCAATTCCGATTTATTTCGCAAACCCCAACCAGGCTTGCTCCAAAATGCCTTCCTGCTGCTTTAACCCATTTTGTAATCCATTCTGGGTCCTTTGATTCCGGTTTTCCCATCCCTGCTGTTGAAAAAGGTGGTCTCCCAAGAGGTGTCCATGAGTAAAGGCCTTCGCCTCCCCATGCATATGTCCCTGACGCACTTCCCAAACTATACTGAATCGCCCAGGTGGCCCCCCTGAAGCCCATCTCCATGAGCCCGAAACCGGATTTGTTTGTCTCAATATTTTTCTTCATATTTTTCCCCTGGACCGCTCTCACCTGGAGAAAATCAGGGTCGTACATCATGCGGCTAAAAACATTATTGGTGGCATCATACTTAGGAATTTCTCCAACGATAAATCTTTTGTAAGTGGGCTGATCGGCAGCCTTTGCTGAAGACTGTTTACCCACGCTCAGCCCCGATGCCATGATTGTCCCAATGAACCCCATTGTTTTGATAAATGACCTTCTATCCATAATCTATACCCTCCTCCCATGTTTGATTTTTTCATGATTGATATTTTATTTGGGACGTCATCCGATTGTTTTCCAAACGTAAGGGATAACAAGGATCAGTGATCAAAACTCGATTTGGATGGGTTCAATATACAAAAGAGGGCGTAGTTAATCAAGAAAAATCAACCTCAAGATCGGAGTATCCCCTTCTTACTTTAAAAGTCCGGTTCCCATGCTCTTGGCTAACGGCAACTTAAGTAGGCTTCTCACCCACATGACTGCGCGGCCCTGCCAGGCTTTATCTTATCAATGACCTCACAAATGATCAAACATTCTTTTCTTTATTTTCCGGGCAAGGTATTCGCCGTATTGCGTATCATCTTTTTTCTTTAGGATGCGGAAGGTTTCGCTGAAAAAGTCGAGGTCGTAGACATCTTTATGGAAATAATTCAAGAACAAAGATCTGGTCCTTCTAGCTTTAAATTGCCAATCAGACCAGTAATAATATTTCTGACAGATGATGACCTATTTATTAACCCATTATTGCAATACTCAATTAATGTTTTCCCTATTAGTTCCCTTTTGTTCTTATGACACAAATCACTTAAAGAAGAAAGGTAGACTTCTCCAATTTTAAATACCAAACTTTTTATCTCGCTCGATGTTAAAGGAGCAAGGTCAGTACAAGCTGTCTTCTTTACAATTTTCGTAAGTTCCTTTGAATAATTCTCTACATCATTAAAGAAGGTAGGTGTGGTAGCATATAGAAAATATGCATTATCAATTTGATTGGCACCTTCGATCAGAAATTTGAGATTGTCATAAGCGATTGGCCTTTGGTGCAGTGTCAAACTTTCAATACCCTCTGCCTCGTCAAGCATGATTATCATCCCTTTTTTGCCAACAAGGGAAACTAATTTTGCAACCTCGTTAAGTCCTTGGAGAATATCATCTTCAGCTAAATTATCCCACACTCCCAAATAATTTAACTCTCTCCTGTATAGTGGTTGTCCCTCCAGCCATCTGATTACCAAAACAGCAGTTTCAAAATCGGGATTGAATCCCCATCGAGCTGTTCTGTAAACAATAATTGCAACCTGTAAGTTTATATTGAGATTTCTAAAACCCTTAATATATAATTCTTCGATTTTTCCTTCTTTATGGCAGTGGTAACAATATAATTGCTCTATCCCGGATTTTTCACACCTTAGGCCCTTTCCGTCGAGATACTTTTTTAGCCAAGCCTGGAATACTTGAAAGATGAATTCTAACACTGATTCGATAGGAGATGTTTTGTTCGCATCGCCCAAGGCAAGATTCTTTACTATTCTTGAATAGACCCCAATCAAATCGTACAAGGGAGTACCTCGTGGTGATAATACTACATGGCTTGGTACATACTCATTTTCGATAGCCCAATGTCTGATTGTTGCTAAAAAATGAGTTTTCCCAGTTCCATAATCTCCATTTACAAACCTCAGCTTACTAGTATTACCCTCTATTTCTTTTTCAACAATTTCTCGTTGTTCTTGCCTTCCGACGTCATAGTATCGAACGTATTCTATTGGAACTGTGCCTGCTGAGAGGCTGGATATTATTGCCTGTGCAATGTTTTTATCTAACATGCCTGACCTCTATTTCTCTTAAGTTTCTAATGTAGCTTCTTCCCTTTCTATTGCAACTTCATTAAATGTAATATTATAAATCTCAGCAAAAGTTTTAGCCGGGTTCTCTGTCTCACCATTTCTGACACTTTCCATTAACCTGATTAAAGATTTTACATATGTCCTTGCTCTAGCAGAGGGAATATTACGTTCCAAAGCGATTCTTACACATTCTTCTAGTTGACCTTTTGTCACTCTAAGGAATATTTTCCAAGCTATTTGACATATTTCTTTTAAATTCAATGCAATTTCTTCCATTTCCTTTTTCCCAATAGAAGGTAAGTCTAAAGTATTCGCTTTTGTAATTCTGGTCTTGAGTGCAGGGTATGATACAACTCCCTTTACTGGATCATTGAAAAATTCATCAGTTGTTGCAAAGAGCACGTATATCCCATCCATACTCCCCTGTTCATCTATCAGAATGCGAATGTTTTGGTCAGTTAATTCACGTTTTCTTGTTGTTAAGAGGGTGGAGACAATTTCCTGTTCATCAATTAGAATGCCCCATCCTTTATAGCCAATTTTCTTGAAGAACTTGCCAAGCGATTTAACAATATCGAATACATTTCTTGCAGTAATATGGTTGAAAATTCCGAATCTCTTCCTGAGGTCCCCTACGGTGTGAGTGTCAGCCAGAAACCAACCATTCAAGATATCCAGATCCCGATAATAAAGATTTCTCTGTGGGATCAACTTAGATACTTGTGTTAGGGCAGCTCTTAAATCCCTGTCCAACGCCATGTTTCTTAATTCTTTTTCCGGATCTTCTACAGTTCGAATCCACCTCGATAGAATGAATTCAATAACTGTCTCTTCACCCTCCCTCATGTAACCTTTGGTAGTTAAGGTCTTCATCAACTCGGAGAATGTTCTTTCCATCATGTCTAAGGCAACTCCACGGGGTGATATTGCGAACATGCTCACCATAAATCTATCATCTATAGCCTTTTTTCTCACGCGACTCAGGAAATGCGATTTTCCCTCCCCATAACTTCCATTAAGAAACTTTACTTTACCATAATTACCAGTAGATATTTCTTCCAAATCAGATTTTATGATTGGATCAAGAGGGTTGTAAGAAGAGGAAAAGTATTCTATATCTTCCACGGAAGGCACCCCGTCTTTCAATGAATTGATAATCCTCATTGCAATAGGTTGTTCCAATCCTTCAAGCATTGTCTCCTCCCCTCTTAAATTCTATAAACTTATAAGAATTGAAATTACCATCTTTTCCATAGATATTCACACCTCCACTACCTAAAGAAATTCTGCAAACATAACCATTCTCTAAACTTTGGAATCTTGACTCCATCAATCTTCCAAGATCAACGGAAAATTCATCGAGTGGATATAGAACCATCTTTCTCGGTTCTGAGGACTCGAAGAAATCATCTTTCTGTTTTTCCAGCCAGAAAATTCGGTGCACATCCTTAAGTAAAATAGTTTTTTTCGACTCAGTATAAAGCTTCTGATACGCTATGAATAATGAATTAAGAAAAGCTCTTGGTTCAAAGGGCCTTTCGAAAAGCCTTGTTACCTCAGTTTTTAATTCATGTGCAATTTTTGTGGGATCCGTAGATTTGATTCTTTTTGATCTCGCAAAAGTTCTTATCTCAGCATAACTTTTTGGGTAGTTAATCTTTACACTCAGGATTCCTCGAATCCGAAATTCGCTCATGCTATCGCCTGTTACATCTTTTAAATTTAATTCGTTACAAACAGAGAGAAATTTCTTGTCAAACTCCAGTCTCATCGCAGCAATATATCGTTGATGTACATCCTTAAATTCTGTGTGAATTTGTTCTAAATTTAGTGCCTTCAAAGCATTTTCAAATCTACTGCTCTCGATAAGAACACCTAGTTTAGTAAAATCATTTTTCTCAAAAGTTTTCTTTATCGCCTTTAATTCCTTTAAAGCATTTCGAGAATTTTCCTGAATTTCTCTAATTATTTTGAAAGCATTACTAACAAGATCTTGCATTTTATTACCCCTCGCGCTAACGTGTCAGGTCTTGAAATGTGAATTAACCCCATTGGATTTAAATCAGTTTTCGCTCTCCACCTTTTAATTACTCCGAAGTCCTTTCTTCCAAGTATGGTTTACAGACATTCTTCCACCCAATTCAAGCCTTTTTAAATCAATATAATTGAAAAGACTCATCACCTCCACCTAAGTTCGAGTAAATATACCAAAAATCGAAAATTATGGCAATTCATTCACAAGATCCTTTGGGGGTATTTATTCATTGAAAATCATTACCTTTTCCCCACATTGAGAGTCTTTTCAGATATCGAAATGTCAAGAAGGGTCCCTTTTGCCTTGTCGATGTTTGTTCAGAAATGGTTCAGTGGGTTAGGGTTTTTCCATGAGGTGTTGGTATTCTTTCTGGAGCTTGGTCACTTGATCAATGTCCCCCTTATCAGCAGTTTGGTCGAAAATTATTCCTTTACGTTCTATGTACCTGTCCGGCATGTTGCTGCTAAATGCCCAGCCGTATTTGGCGCATAACTGGTAGCGGTTCATCTTGGGTGCCCAGTAGGTTGCTGAGCTGTTCGGAATGGTGAGTAATCAGGATCGGGATTGATAACTGGGAATACTCGAAGGAATTGGTTCAAGTACTTGCCGAATTTCTTTCAGCTTCTATCTGTCTTTTTAAAAAATATTGCCAGTCATAGTACTGTCTTACGATACGATTTTCAAAATTAATTCTCAGGTTCTCATCCCTATCGAGAAGAAGAATACCATGTTTCAATATCTCAAAACTAAAGACCGGAGAGAGTTCGGTATTCAAAACAATGACCTGCACCGTCTCACCAACACCTCTTGAAAGTTCAGCTTCGAGTTCAAATTCCGGCCAATGGGTTAGCTTTTTTGGAAGTTTTGAAAAAAAGACTGCGACATCCCAATCGCTATCCTTATTGGCATACTCTTTTGCTCTCGATCCAAAAAGGTAGGCAAAGGCAACATCGGATCGTTTCTTAAGGATTTCAATCAATTGATTCAGTTCTTTCTTCATAATAACGCCTCAACTACCTTGATAAAACTCGTAATGTCTTTCAGCCCGTATTTTAAGAATTTTTCCAATGTAGGAACCGTACTTTTCTGATAATCATGTGCCAAGAAATTTCTTAAACCTGCAATATATACAAATTGATGAGCAAACTTTTTCGGAATAAAACCATAGTCTCCAAGTTTATAGATCGAATCGCTATAGGAAGATGGCTTCGGATATTTATTTTTGATGATTATGAGATCCGCCATATCAAGTACAATTTCCGTACACAGATAGACAGATCGTTCAACAATCTTCTTTGTTTCAGTGGAGGATTTCAATGTGCGGAGAAACTTGGATTTATTATCTGTTAAATATTTTGATTCCTCTTTTAATCTTTGGAGCTTATTAAACAGGACTTCCTTCATTTTAAAAGACCATTATGATTTGTTAATGACAGGGGTTGGGAGGAATTCCCAACCCCTATATTAACTGGTGCCTAGGGCCGGAGTTGAACCGGCACGGTAGTGAACTACCGAGGGATTTTAAGTCCCTTGCGTCTACCAATTCCGCCACCCAGGCATTATTCGTTATCCGTTTTCCGCGGGTTGTTCTTCGTACGAACTATAATTATAGATTTTCGCTAATTTTGTCAATATCTAAACCTCGTTGATGATTTTTTTGTGGTACCACATCCCTTGTTTCGAGTAGAAACTTGTGTTAGAAGGATAAAAAATCTGGTCTTTCACATGAAAGGAGGTCAACCCGATGCGATCGGACGCGATGAAAAAAGGACTCGAAAGGGCTCCCCACCGTTCCCTTTTTAAAGCATTGGGCTTAACGGATGAAGAGATTGAACGGCCGATGATCGGTGTTGCTAACTCTGCTAACGAAGTCATCCCAGGCCATCTCCATCTCCATCAAATCTCCGATGCCGTCAAGGCTGGAATCCGAATGGCCGGAGGGACGCCGCTCGAGTTCTGCACGGTAGGGGTCTGCGATGGTATTGTCATGGGCCATGAAGGCATGAAATATTCCCTTAGCTCAAGAGAGTTGATTGCGGACTCGATTGAATCGATGGCAATGGCCTATCCTTTCGATGGTCTGGTGCTCATTCCAAACTGTGATAAGATTGTCCCTGGAATGTTGATGGCGGCAGCCAGGCTTGACATCCCATCTATCATCATCAGCGGCGGTCCGATGCTGACAGGTGAGTTCCAGGGAAAAGCATTCGATGTCATCAAGGTCTTCGAATGTGTGGGCAAGGTGAAGATCGGAGAGATGACCTTAGATGATCTCAAAGAGGTAGAAGGTTGTGCATGCCCTGGAGTGGGTTCTTGTGCCGGTATGTTCACTGCAAACTCAATGAACTGCTTATCCGAAGTGCTTGGTCTTGCCCTTCCCTACAATGGCACGATCCCTGCTGTCTTTGCTGAGAGAATTCGATTGGCCAAAGAATCCGGGATGCAAATCATGGAGCTCGTCGAACAGGACTTGCGACCCTCAAAAATCCTCACAAAGAAGGCCTTTGAAAATGCCGTGACTGTGGACATGGCCTTTGGAGGGTCGACCAATACAACCCTTCACCTTCCTGCGGTCGCACGAGAAGCCGGGATTAATCTCTCCCTTCAAACCTTTAACGATTTAACTGAAAAAGTTCCCCACCTCTGCAACATGGCGCCCGGAGGCCCTCACCATCTCCAACAACTCCATCAGGCTGGAGGAATCCCCGTGCTGATGCTTGAATTAAGTCGAGGAGCCTTGATCCATCTGGATTCGTTGACTGTCACGGGAAAATCGGTTGAAGAAAATCTCAAGGGAAAGACAAACAAAGATCCAGAGATCATTCGACCGATTGAAAAACCTTATCACGCTACTGGAGGTTTGGCTGTGCTCTTCGGAAATTTGGCGCCGAAAGGAGCGGTGGTGAAGAGGTCAGCTGTCGATGATGCCATGCTCAAGCACAAGGGATCCGCGAGAGTCTTCGATTCTGAGGAAGAAGCGCTCAGGATGATCCTGGACGGAAAGATCCAAATGGGTGAGGTGGTCGTCATCCGATATGAAGGTCCAAAGGGCGGACCAGGGATGAGGGAGATGTTAGCTCCGACTTCTGCTATTGTGGGCGTAGGAAGAGATCGTGATGTCGCACTCCTCACGGATGGCCGTTTTTCAGGAGGGAGTCGGGGGGCTGCGATCGGCCACATCTCTCCAGAGGCTGCAGAGGGAGGTCCCATCGCCGCAGTTCAGAATGGAGATATGATTGAGATCGACATCCCTGGAAAGAAACTGAACCTCCTCATCTCCGACGAAGAAATGCAGAAGAGACTATCTCAGTGGAAACCACCGAAAAAGGTCCTCAAGGGTTACCTCAAACGGTATGCGAGGCTGGTACAATCGGCCAGTACAGGAGCAACCTTCGAGTAATTATGGAATGGAGAATGTGGGAGATCGGGAGATGGGGGGCTTGAGGATTAAAGGCTCCCCAATTCCCTAACTCACCAGCTCCCTAATTCTTTTGAAGAATAGGGACAGCATAGGGACCTTCACGGATGAAGGCCATGCTGGGCTCAATCCCTTTTTCACGGTATTGACTCACGGCAAAGAGGACTGCCTTCTGAACCATCTCCTGAGCCTTTTCAAGAGAGGGTCTTATTCTTTTTCCTTTCATAAAATCGAGGCCGCAGACTCCAGGTAGAAGGCAGTAATTTTTTCTTTCAATTTCGAGAGAACAGTAGATCAGTCCCTCCTCCCCCACCTTTCTCAAAACTTTTCCCCAAACTTCGGGCTCCCATTGATCCTTTGTGAATTTCCAATGGGGTGTTCGAAGCAAGTCGAGATATCCGTCCGGTCCCTGTAATTTAAGCAGATGGATGAGACTCCTATATTCCGGAGAGCCAATGGGTTCGATGAAGTCCCGGTTGTTGGCGGCAATGATCATCACGCCGCCCTTTTTGACCGCCGGAAGAGCACCTACTCCTGCCTTCGCAGTCTGGTAATGATCTCTTCCAACATATCCGCTGTGAGTGAGCACAATATCGAATTCCTCATTAAGAGGAATTTCCGCATAGTCTTTGATCATCTCAAAAGCCTTCAAATTCGCCTCTACCATATCTCCGGTGAAGACCCGGATGAGGCGCAGGTCCTTGTCGAGGTTCACGTTGATAACAAAATCAACTCCAACGGTCTGGGCCACTTCCAAAGCCTCCTCATGGCAAGGGTTTCCTTCGAGAATAAGATTTGTGGCATTGGGGTCTTCAAGATAGTAGGGGCCGTGAAATTTCTGGATGGTCTTGACATCCACCAATCCAGGACAGACGGACTTTCTCCCACCGGAGATCCCAGTGAAAAAATGGCTTTCCACAAGTCCTGTGGTGATCTTCAGGTCCGCAAAATAAAAATCACGATTGACATAGACATGGGTCCCTCTTTTCGTCTTTCCGATGCTTTCAAGAAGATCATTATTCTCACAATCGTGGTCTAAGATCGTATATTGTTCAACGACCTCTTTCCCATACATCTCGACCTTTTCATCCTGGGTGCTCGCCCGATGCATGCCCGTTGCCACAATGATCTTAACATTCTCCTTCTTGATGCCTGAAGACTCCAGGCGCCTTAGCAAGGGAGGAAGGATGCCGCTTTCCCCTTTGTAAGGAACAGGCCTTGTGATGTCGGAAACGGCAATGGCCACAGACATCTTCTCGGGTGGCTTACCTTTCTTCAGGATGATCTCCTCCAAAGGGGGACTGCTGATGGGATTTAAGAACGCCTCCTCAATGGCTTTTTGAGGATCTGGTAAAACAGGGACGTCCTTCATAGTCACTTCAACACAGTTCGGTGGCACTGAGACTTCTATGGCATTTCTGCCAAACTCTACGTGGACTTTCTTCCAATCTTTTGTATCGATCTTCTTAATTCTCTTTGCAATCTCCGATTTCATTGCCGCCCACCGTTCTCAATCAAATTCATATTGAACTCATTGAGTTACCGGGTCGTTAACTCATAATTCTTAACTCTTCACTCTTAATTCCCAATGCTTAAGGAATGAGGCTCAGATCTCCTGTAAAGGCTGCTTGGAGGACCGGCTTCATCAGCCGATCCACATCTCCCTTCTCCGCGTCCATGGGGGTGGGCATATTCTGAAGTTTCATCTTAAGCTGCGGATTCTTCGCGGCCGTAAGCATCCTGCCAATATGTTTCTTCGTAGCCCCGGCCTCCTTCAATGTTGTTGGGAAGTTCAGATCCTTTGCAAAAGCAATCATCCCCTTTGCCACGGCCAATCCTAAGCTCCTCCCAGCTAAGTTCTTAATCTCTCTCTTAATGTAACCCGCTTCCTTAAAGATTGCACCAACCGTCCTCAGTTGGTCTTGGATGACTGGAGCAAAGAGGACAGTATAATATGGATTTAATAATGCGCATGCCCTTCCATGGCTCAGGATATCGATCAGAGAGAAACTTCCGAGATGGGGACCACTCGTCCCTCCGAGCATGATCGAATATCCGCCCAGATCGGTTCCGAGTCCAAGGGCAATCCTTCCCTCAAGATCTCTCTTATCCTTCTTGACCCTCTGGAGACCATTGACAATCAAACGGATGCATAACTCAGCCACCTCTTTCACCTTCTCAAAAGTTGGTTCACCCGCACTCATGAAGACCTCCCAGGCATGGGCAATCCCGTCAAGACCTCCGTCCAAGGTGAGGCTCATCGGCGAGTCGAGCGTGATCTTAAAATCGAATACAGAGGCGGGGGGAACGATGGCTTCATCCACAATCAGTTTCTTCTGTCCGGTGACCGGATCCGTGATATTCGAATACTTCGTCAGATGGGCTCCAGAGCTCGCGGCAGTTTGCACCGCGACAACAGGCATGACCGTTCTACCCGTCTTCTCCTTCATCTTGGTCACCAAGCCGGTCCCAAAATAAGGCTCAATCGAATCCGCATCACTGGCACCCGAACCTAAAACCACCTTCACTTCTTCAGGAGAATAGGTATTGAGAACGGCAGCTGCCTTGCCCGCATCAATGGTGCTCCCTCCTCCCAAGGCGACGACCACCTCCGATTTTAAACGAGCTACCTGAAGGCTGATCCGGTAGACATCCTCCCGAGGCGCATTGGGTCTTGCACCGCTGATCGCTTCAAATTCGACTCCATTGGTCTTCAGGCTCGACTTCACCTGCTCAAGAGGTTTTTCAATCCAGGCCTGACCCAATTCGGTGACGACAAGGGTTGCCTTCTTTCCATACTGGCGGGCATACTTCCCTGTGGCTTCCAGGACACCTTCTCCGCACGTATAAGCATCACCCTTCCAATCCTTTAAGATCTTCTTTGCTCGTTCAATACTCTCTTTCATCATCAAACCTCCTAACTTTTGATCTGTTTTTATCAAACTTACAATGGAAATTTAAGTCCTGTCAAGCCAAGTGCATGAGATTTCTGAAAAAGTCCAGAAATCTCTGATTACACAGATTATGAAGCGATTACACAGATTAAAAATGCATTGAAAATAAAAAAATCTGTGTAATCATTTTTTTGAGATCTGTGTAATCAAGAGAGCGTAAAGTAGTTTTTCAGAGCTCTCTGCATGTTCTATAAGTTGTAACTTAGCTCTCTTATTTCCTCAAAGTGCTCGTACAACTTTTTAAATATTTTGTACTTTCCTTCATGATATTTTTGATGGCTGACATTCGGCTGAATCAACTCACTCACTTTTGACATTGCCTTCATCCCATCCACGACACTCGGATACCTCCCGGCAGCCACCGCGGCCAGTATCGCCGTTCCTAAAAGGACAGCCTCCTTCTCCTCGGGCAAGCAGATGTTGCATCCAGTGATATCAGCATGCTCCTGCAAAAATATCTCGTTTCTTATATGTCCTCCACACATATAGATATCCGAAATTTCATATCCCTTTTCATCCATCGCCTCGATGATGTGCCGGGTACCATAGGCAATCGCCTGCATCGTGGCATAGTAATGTTTAGCGACTTCATCGAGGGACTGGTTCAGTGTGAGTCCTACCACGACTCCTCTGGCATGGGCATCTGCTCTGGGAGACCTGTTTCCATGGTGGTAAGGAAGGACATGTAAATCTTTTGTCCATTGTGGCCCGCCATACTTTCTGATCTCTTGATTCAAAAGTTGGTAAATATCAGTGCCCATCTTCTTCGCCAAGGTTTCGATTTCATGGTAGCTCGAATTATTTCTTATCACGTAATCGATGAGAGATCCTGTGGCACTTTGACCTCCTTCATTGAGCCACATATCAGGTATCATCGCACCAAAATAAGGTCCCCATACGCCTGGAATAAACCTCGGCTTAGAAGAAGTCGCCATATGGCAGGAAGAAGTCCCACCGATTAAAGCTAAGGCTCTGTTCCATGCATTTGGGTCTTGAGCTGCTTGCTTTGCACAGTGGCCCAAAACCCCTACTCCTCCTGCATGGGCATCGATGATCCCAATGCCAACTGCAGTGCCTGGCTGAAGGCCTAAGTCTTGGCCGCTTCGATCCGTCAGCCTTCCTGCAAAATAACCAATTGGGTATGCAGCTGCCTGAACTTTCGAACCTTCAAACAGATCTGATAACCCAATCCTCTCAAAAAAAGTGTAATCCCATGAGCCTCTCTCCCCTTCGTGCCCCAGATAGGTCCATTTACAAACAGAGGTGCAAAGACTCCTTCTCTCTTCTCCCGTAGCCTTAAAAACCATGAAATCTGCCAGATCCATGAATTTGCCTGCCAATCTCCAGGTTTCAGGCAAATTTTCTTTGATCCATTTCAATTTCGGAGGCTCCTGTTCCGGAGAGATCTGGCCACCTACGTATTGTAAGATTCGATGCTTCGTCTGGTTGATCAAATCGGCTTCCTGAATAGCCCGATGGTCCATCCACACGACGATATTTCTCGAAGGATCTCCCGTGGGTGAAATCGTCAGGGGTTCGTTCTGCTTACCCAAACAGACCAGAGAACAGGTTGCATCAAAACTTAGACCGACCACGTCGCCACTGCCTACTTCAGCCTGCTTCAATACCTCTCTGACAACAAGGCCTGTCTTTTCCCATATATCGTCCGAACTCTGTTCCACAAAATCAGATCTCGGATAAAAGATCGAAATCGGATAACTCGTACTTCCCATCATCTTTCCAGTCAAATCAAAAATACCTGCTCTCGTGCTCAACGTTCCTACGTCAATGCCAATAACGAATTCTTTCTTTTGTTTCATCGACTCGTTCCTCCCTGTCTTTAACAAAGGGCTCCAAAAAGGACCGAAAAAATAGTATAATAATACTTCGGCAATTGTAAATACTTTAGCGGCATATAGATTCTTATCCGAAGGAGGGCATCATGAAAATGGAAGAGGTAATGGGATATCTATTAAAGGCGCGCGTCATTGATCTCTCCAAAAAGGTTACACCTGGAAAAGCAGAGGGCCCTGTGGGTACAGGAAAGCGTAAATTCGAGATTAAGCCTTTTGCCTTTCCTCCAGGGGAGACGATGCACAACATCGAGATGGAGAGCCATATCTCCACTCACGTGGAGGCCCCGTCTCATTTTGTTCCGGCCCGGCACGGGAGAAGCGCTCAGGATGTCAGCGAGGTTGTCCTGACTAATTTTTTTGGCTTAGCGGTTCTGGTGGACTGCGCCAATTTGGCTCCAAAGACCCCTATTGGAAGGCAGATTTTAGAGAAATTTCAGATCAAAGAGAATGACATTGTCCTTCTCGGAAAATGTCCACATCAAGGAATGAACCGGTGCTATTTGGCTAAAGAAGGAGTGGAATATCTCCTCCAGAAGAAGATCAAGATGGTTGGTTTCGATGACACGGTATTCCCAGAAAATCCAGAATTCTTGGCAAAGGATTTGGCTAAATATTTTACGCATGACCTCATGCTCTCGAACGACATTCCGATCATCGAGGGATTGGCCAACCTGAACGAATTGACGAGACGGAGATTCCTCTTCTTTGGTTTTCCAGCGAAGATGGGTGGCCTGGAAGCCTTTCCCATTCGAGCCATAGCCATTGAGGGAAGAGAGGAGAGGGAATAGAAAGGAAATTAGAGATGAATGAATTGATGATATGTGTGGCGCCCTATCCTGGTGAAAAGCAGACAGAGAGGTTCGAAGGTAAATTAGATCTGCCAGAAGAAGTCCTCAGGTCTTTCAATGCAGGAGCCTCTGTTGCTCATCTCCATGTGAGGGACGAGGAGGGAAACCAGACCATCAACCCGACCTTTTTCCAAAGAGATGTGGAGAAAATCCGCTCAAGTTGCTCGATCATTATCGAGGGATCGACAGGTGGACTGCCTGAGCATACCCTCCAAGAGCGCTGCATTTCTATTCAAATTCCAGGAATTGAAATGGGATCTTTAAATCTTGGGTCGGTCAATCTCTTTGGGGGCGTCTACCAAAACCCCATGTCAGAGATCAGATATTATGCTCAGGAATTTAAGAAACGAAAGATCAAACCCTTTCTCTGTATCTTTGATCTCTCCATGTTTCACAATGCGGAGAGGCTTGCAGAAGAGGGTCTCCTCTCTCCTCCCCATGTCTATAATTTTGTCTTTGACATGCCGGACAGTTTACCCTATTCAGAAAAGACGCTCGATGTCTTCTTAGACTTTCTACCAAAGGATGCCCACTGGTTTATAACACGTCATCATAGCAAAGGTTGGATGGGTTTTCGAAAGGCCCTGGAGCGAGGCGGCCACATAAGGGTGGGTTATGAGGATGGTCCTTTCTTGTCCTCAGGAAAGAAAGCCCGATCCAATGCGGAACTGGTTGAAGAAGTCGTTAGGGCCGGCCAAGCTCTTGGGAGAAAAGCAGTCGATCCAGATAGAGCGAGGACCCTTTTAGGTCTAAGAAAGTCTAAATCTTAAAGGGCGGCCAATGTTAACAAAAGAAGAATATAGAAAAGCCCAAGAAAGGGCACTCAAATATATGGAAAGGGCCGGCGTTGTCCTCTCTGAAAAAGAGAAGGAGAATATCCGTGTTGCTGACTTTGGCTTAAGCGATCTGGAGCGTCAAGGTGGGCAGATCTTAACGTTCTTCAATACCGATCGAATCAGCGCAAAAATTATCGTCCTCTTCCCCTGGCAGATACTCCCTGAACACTGGCATCCAGCCATTGGAAATGATATCGGCAAAGAGGAAGTGATGCGAGTGAGGTGGGGAGAAATCTACCTCTATGTGCCAGGAGAACCTACGCCTCACCCGAAAGCGAAAATCCCATCAGAGGAAAAAAAGAATTTTACGGTTTGGCATGAGGTCATATTGAAGCCTGGGGATCAATATATTCTTAAACCTGGAATCGTCCATTGGTTTCAGGCAGGCAAGGATGGAGCAGTGATCGATGACTACTCAAGCACCGCAAGAGACCTGCAGGATGGATTCACAAATCCAAGAGTGAAGAGGGAAACTCAAATCGCCGAAGAAAGCGAGCGATGATTGAGGACCTTTTTACCCCCTATCCTTTTCCAATACTTCTCCTTCCAGGGATTTCAATACCTCTAACGTCTTCTCCTCCTTCATTAACTTAAACAGCCTCTTTGAATCCAATCGGTTTGCTAACTGAACCATCCTTTCCGTCGTCTCAATCGTTCTTGAAAAGGCTTCGATGGGATCGAGCCGCATTGGCGCCATATCCGAGGTCATCCATCCCCTGTAATTGAACTCCTTCAAATAGAAAATGAACTCAAGATAATCCCAGAAATTCCTCGTTCCAGGGATGAGGTCCCAATCCCATTTTCGATTGTTGTCATTGATATGAATATAATAAGGCCAAGGGCTCTTCGCCACCAGGCAGAGGGCTTCTGCTGGAGTTTCTCCAACAGCTAAGGCATGACCGACATCAATGGTGATCCCAAGATTGGGTTCCTCAATGGCCCGACAGAGGCAAAGGGTCTTTGCTGCAGAATCGACCAGACATTGGACTCTCGGTTCAGAGGGCTTGTATTCAATCGAGAGAATGACATCCCGGTTATGCTGGGCCGCCTCCTTAAAGGAGGAAACGGTATAATCCCATACTCTCCGGTAATCGACCTGGAAGAGATAGTCGTATCCATCGTTAAGAGGAGCACAGGTAATGCGGTTCGCTCCCAAGTCGGCTGCGACATCCATTCCCTTTTTTATGAAGTCGACTGCTTTTCTGCGAACCTTTCTCGAATAGGAACTGACCGCTGCATTGGCAAATTCTGGCTCTGCCTTAATATTGACATTGACCGCTGCAACTCCCAGGTGGTATCGCTTCAAGCATCTCTTGAAGAACGTTAGATCCTCACAATCATAAGGGTAGATGAGCTCCACTCCATCGGCCCCTTTTACCCGAGAAATCATCTCCAATTTCTCTTCGATCGTTCTCGGCTCATGGTACTCAGCAAAACGGTCTCTCAGCCTGCCCATGAACCCTGTGATGATGGCTTGCTTAATCTTCATGACTTCCTCCTCGCCTTTCTTCCTCCAGATCCGTCCTCAGTTTCTCAGTGGAAAGCTTAAGATGGAGCCTTGCCAACTCCTCGGCCCTGACCGGATCCCCTTGGCTGATGGCTTCAATGAGAGCCAAGTGCTCATGAATGGTCTCTTTCGGAGGCCGGACCAGACCTGCTCGGAAACCCCCTTGATAGCTGAAGGTCAGGATGCTGTACGACGTTTCAAGGATGCTCGATAATAGATCGCTCCCGCCCATCTCGATGAGGTAGGAATGAAATCTGCGGTCCTCGTCAGCATATCGTTTCACATCCTTTGGGTCATTCGAAATCTTCAACCCTTTGAAGAAACCTCTTAGCTTCTTGATCTGGTCATCGGAGATCCGGAGAGAGGACCTCCTTGCTGCCAGTCCCTCCAAGACCTCTCGGAGTTCAAAGATATGAATCATCTCCTCTTTTGAAAAGCTCCGGACATAGAAGCCCCTTCGAGGGATGGCTTTGATCAGCCTCTCCTGCTCAAGTTTCTTTAGCGCCGACACCAGTGGGGTCCGGCTGATCCCCAGTTTTTGGGCCAACTTGTCCTGATAGATCTTGGCACCAGGAAGAAGTTTCTGCTCCAGGATCATCGACTTGAGTCTCTTGTAAACCTTATGATCGAGGTTTTCGTGTCTACTTCCTAATTTTGCCACGTTTCATTCCTCTCATGGTTGAATGTTCACGCAGGACTTTTCACTTCATTGGCGACGGCATCGCCAGCCCTCTCAGTGGAAGCCTTTCCACCGAGGTCCATCGTATGATATCTCGGATCCTTCAATACTCTCATGACAGCATCTTCAATGGCCTTAGCCCCCATCTTTGCGTGTGGATCAGATTTTTTATCCCCGAGCCAATCGAGCATCATGGCAGCAGAGAGAATCTGAGCGATTGGATTCGCAACACCCTTCCCTGCGATATCAGGCGCACTCCCGTGCGAAGGTTGAAAGAGACCGTAGTCATCGCTGACATCCGCAGAAGGCCCCAACCCCATTCCTCCCACAGTCCCTGCTGCAAGGTCAGAGAGAATATCTCCAAACATATTCTCCATCACCATCACGTCGAATCGCTGGGGTTGCTGAACCATGTAAAGGGCTGCGGCATCGACGTAAATATGATCCGTGATAATATCCTGAAATTCAGACGCCACACGATCGAAGGTCTCTCTAAAGAACGCCATGCTCTTGAGGACATTCGCTTTATCCACACAGGTCACCCGTCTCCTTCCATCTGCCGGCGCACCGTTCCTCTTCCTAGCGAGTTGAAAGGCATATCTGACGATCCTCTCCGTTCCTTTCCTTGTCACCACCATGTTGTCGACAGCCAACTCCT
>CAZFJD010000003.1:11100-32228 GCA_964518775.1 uncultured Syntrophaceae bacterium | reverse complement strand
GATCATCGCCATCTCCGCAGGATTTGACCGTCACGAAGAGGATTGGGGAGGTCTCTTGAAGACAGAGGACTACTTCACTATCGGAGAATGGGCTAAAGCGTTCTCCCTCGAAAAATGTCGAGGAAGACGATTTGGCGTCCTTGAGGGAGGCTACAACCACTCCGTCCTGGGAAGAAATGTAAAGAGTTTTCTTCAGGGCTTCAGCGATTGAAATTCCTCAGGATTGACAAAACCCTATCGACTTCATAGAATTTGGGCCAATGTCACGAAAAGAGAGGACAAAATGAAGAGGCCACGAGAGTACAGCGACCTTTACCCCGTTAGAAAGCCCCGCCATTTATGGGAGGGATCGAGAAAAAAAAATTCATCCCTTATTGAGAATGGGGTTCAAAGCCCCACCTTTTCTAACGGGGTTTACTGGAATCCCATTACAGAAACCCTTCCATTGGAGAGATTGAGAGATCTTCAACTCATGAAATTCAAGAGGATCTTGCAATGGGCCTATGAAAGGTCGAAGTTCCATCGAAGGCTCTATCAGAAGGCAGGGCTCGAACCTAATGACATTAAAACCTTTGAAGATATGACCAAAGTTCCCAAGGTGGAAAAGGCCATGATGAGGGACATCCAGAGAAAGGATCCCTTTCCATATGGAGAAGCCCTCTGCGTCCCCTTGGAAGAGGTTACTGAATTTCGACAGACCAGTGGCACAACAGGATTGCCCGTCTATCAGCCTGACACCTGGCAGGACTGGGAGTGGTGGTCCGAGTCCTGGGCTTACCTGCTTTATGCCCAGGGGTACCGAAAAACGGATAGGGTTTTTCTTCCCTTCGGTTACAATATCTTCGTTGCCTTCTGGGCAGGTCATTATGCAGCTGAAAAGATCGGCTGCGAAGTCGTTCCGGGTGGGGTCCTCGACACAGAGGCTCGGATCCTCAAGATTCAGGAACTTCGAGCTACTGCCATGATGGCAACCCCAACTTATGTCTTGGGAATGGCTGACACGGCCAAGAAGAAGCTCGGAATCGATCCTGCACGAGACCTAACCATAAGGAAGATCACCTGTGCAGGGGAACCAGGCGCCAGCATCCCATCGACCAAACAGAGAATGGAGGAGATCTGGGGAGCCAAAGTCTATGATCATGTGGGGGCTACAGAGATTGGGGCTTGGGGCTTTGAATGTACGGCCCAGCCGGGCGGTCTTCATGTGAACGAAGCCCTCTTCCTCGTCCAATTGGAGGATATCGAGACAGGTGAAATCATCGAGGAACCGGGCCGGAAAGGAAAGATTGTGATCACTGCCTTTGATCGGATCGCCCAGCCCTGCATCCGATTCGACTCCAAGGATGTGACAGAATGGTCAAAGGATCCCTGTCCTTGTGGAAGGACATTCCGTCTCATTCACGGTGGTGTCGTCGGAAGGGCAGACGATATCACCAAAATTAAAGGCGTTCTCGTGGCCCCTTCGGCCATTGAGGAGGTTGTCCGATCCATCAAGGGACTAAGTAACGAGTTTGAGGTGGTGGTCACGAAGAAAGGAGATCTCGACGATATCAAGCTTAAGATCGAACTCTTGCCAGAAGAGGAGAGAAATCGTGAACCGATTCTCAGCCAGTTGAAGGATCAACTTCGATTGAAAACGAACCTCGGCTATAACATCGAAGTCCATCCTTACAGCTCCCTTCCCCGCTATGAAGTGAAGGCAAAAAGGTTCAAGGACTTACGGAAACATGGTTAATTGATAGACGTGCAACGGACGAAACGACAATGTTAAACCCTAAACTCCAAACCCTAAACTCTAAACAAACTCAAATGGTCAAAACACAAAATTCAAAACCGTATGATTTAAGGGAAAGAACCCTTCGGTTTGCGAAAGAAGTAAGAAATTATGTGAAGAATCTGCCAAAAACTTTAAGCAATATAGAAGACGCAAAACAGCTTATCAAGGCTTCTGGTTCTGTGGGTGCCAACTATATTGAGGCCGAAGAAGCATTAAGTAAAAAGGATTTTGTAATGAGAATAAAGATATCAAGAAAAGAAGCAAAAGAGAGTGGATACTTTCTCGAATTAACCGAGCCCAAAGAAGAGCAAATAATAGAAAAACAGGACTTAATTAAAGAAGCAATAGAACTAACGAAGATATTCGGTTCAATTGTTGAGAAATCGAAATAATTTGAGTTTTAGATTTTGGATTTATTTAGGATTTAGAGTTTTGTGTTTAGAGTTTAAACAAATTCGAAATTTGAACTGAAGAGGTAGGAGGTAAATAATGAGCCCAACGAAGCTAAGAAAGATGGATGCCCACATCAAGAAGATTAAGAAAGCTGCTCAGGAACTAAAAGAACTCTCTGGCGGGTTACCTGCCGTCGACCGGAACGCTGACCGAATCCTCGCCTCCGTGAAGATGCTGGAGATTAATATCAGTGATGTCTTGGACATCAACTTTTAACTTTTAACCTTTCACTTTTGACCTCAGAGTCGTATTCCTTTTGGAACCACCACGATCCCTGAGGCAGTTACCGTGAATCGCTTTACATCTTCGTCGAGATTGTAACCAATCTCCATCCCCTGGGGAATATGAACGTCCTTATCAATAATCGTTCTCCGGATCTTTGCATATCTTCCGACATCCACACCCTCCATGAGGATAGAATCCTCGACCTCAACGTAACTGTGGATCATCACCCTCGGTGAGAGGATCGACCTCTTGACACTTCCCCCGCTGATGATACAGCCATTCGAAATCATGGAGCTGACAGCTGTCCCCACTCTCCCTTCCTCTGCCAAGATGGTCTTGGCAGGGGGGTAAGGAGATTGGTAGGTTAGGATAGGCCATTGGGGGTCGTAGAGATTCAGTTGAGGCGTGACAGAAATCAGATCCATACTCGCCTCGAAGTAGGCATCGATCGTCCCCACATCCCTCCAATATCCTGTGCCTTCCCGATCCGCTTGTCTGAAATCGAAAGCGAAGACTCGGTCCTTTTCAATCATTGCAGGAATGACATCCTTGCCAAAATCGTGGCTGGAATCAGATCGAGCATCCTCAATGAGTCGCCTCACCAATATCTCTGTATTAAAGGCATAAACTCCCATGGAGACCAAAATCCCTTCTGGATCTTCGGGAATGGTCTTGGGTTCTTCAGGTTTTTCTTGAAATCCAATGATCCGCCAATCCCTGTCCACCTCCATCACGCCGAACTCTCTCGACAACTTTCGATCCATCCGGATCGCTGCAACAGTGAGATCCGCGCCCTTCTCCAAGTGAAGATCGATCATCTTGCGATAGTCCATCTTATAGATATGGTCACCCGACAGGATCAGGACCAGGTCAGGCCTTTCCTGTTGAAGGGTATAAATATTTTGAAAAATGGCATCGGCAGTCCCTCGATACCATTGTTCGTCAATTCTTTGCTGGGCGGGAATGACTTCGATGAATTCTCCCAGGGGAGCCGAGAGGATGTTCCACCCCAACTGGATGTGGCGTTGGAGAGAGATCGATTTGAACTGGGTGAGCGTATAGATGCGCCGGATGTCCGAGTTGAGACAGTTGGAGAGGGTGAAGTCAATAATTCGATAAATGGCGCCAAAGGGGACAGCGGGCTTTGCTCGATCCCTGGTGAGGGGATAAAGCCTCTCTCCCCGACCACCTGCTAAGATCATGGCCAGGACTTTCTTCACTGCGCCTTACCTTTCTCTAAAAGCTTCCGTATCTTTTCCTTCAGCTCTCTAAGATCTGTCGATTTCGTCACATATGCGTCTGCTGCCCAACTCATGAAGTCTTCACGATATCCTGGGTAAGAGGTGTTGAGGATGATAGGAATCCTTCTCTCTTTCCCAACGATTCGGCCCAGGGCCTCCATTCCATCCATCACAGGCATGACAATATCGAGGATGATCAGGTCGGGCTTTTCCTCCTCCAATTTTTGGATGGCCTCCTTTCCATTCTGGGCGGTGAGGACCTCATATCCCTCCGCCTTCAGTTCTTCTTCGTAAAGGAGCCTTAAACCCTCTTCATCCTCGACAACTAAAATTTTTTTCTTCATAAAATTATTATTGATAATCTCTTGAGAAAAAACAATCTTTTTTTAATGAGATTTTATCTTTTCACTCCGAACTCCTGTACGGAACGTCTGCCTGCCGCAGGCAGGGTTTCAAACCGTTCCCTACCGAACTTTTTATCTTCTTTCCACCTTCTTTCTCTGATCAATAGCCAGTTTGCATTCGGCGCAGATGAACCTGGGAAGGGTATGGGGATACTCAACTTTTTCCTCTCCAAATCCCCAATCGATGATGTCCCTGACCTCCAGCTCCTCCTTAAAGGCATGTCCCAAACAGAGGCCCATCCCGCAGACAATGCAGATAGCCACGGCTTCCTCATCCACTCCCTGCTTCGCGCAGACATAACACTTCATCGTTATTCCTCCTTCATCGCTATAGAGTAAACCAACACAAATTTAGTACCATAGAAAAATCCAAAAATCAAAGGAAGCTATCCCCTTTTCGTTCCTTCTAATCCGTGTTATTATTACGCAAAAAGGATATTGAAATGAAAAAAGAGACTGTCATTCTCGTCGTGATCATCGCATTTCTCGTTGGGTTCATTACGGGTGCTACCGTTGCGATCCTTAGAGGAACAAAGGGTGTCGAACGGCCTGTCATGGTCCAAAAGCCCCAGATGCCAATGCCTCCTCCTAAAGGTCCTGATCCCATCGAAGTTTCCTCCAAGATACAATCTCTTAAGGATATCATTAAGAAAGATCCAAAGAATCTCCCTGCCTGGGTGGAATTAGGAAACCTCTATTTCGATTCCGGTCAGCCAAAAGAAGCGATCGAGGCTTATGGGAAGTACCTTGCCGTCAAGCCGGATAACGCAGATGTGAGAACGGATATGGGCATTATGTATCGAGCGTTAGGCGATTTCGATCGGGCCATCGAAGAATTTAAAAAGGCTGCACAATCCGATCCAAAACATGTCAATAGTCGATATAATATTGGCATCGTCCTCCTCCATGATAAAGGAGATATTAAGGGAGCCCTGAAGGCCTGGGAGGACTATCTCAAGGTAGACCCCAAAAGCGAGAAAGCAGAGCGAGTAAAGGCACAGATGGAAAATTTGAAAAAGATGGCTAAATAGATTGCAGATTCCTACCCGCCTCCCCCTCTCTCCTCTGAGGGGAGAGGGTGTGGGTGAGGGGCAAGAAATGAAAGAAGAAGGAAAAAAGGAGGAACTCGAAGAAGCAAAGGAGTTATTCAAAGAAGGTCTGAAGAAGATCTTTAAGGCCACTAAGAAAGTTTCTGAAAAAATTGTCGAAGGTTTCCGCGAAGGCTACGCCGAAGACGTCACTAAAAAAAATAACAAATGACAAAGTCCAAATTCCAAATTTCCAATATCTTGACATTTGAACATTCATCATTGATTTGGCATTTGGATTTTGAAATTTGACATTGTTTCTTATTTCATCACTCCTACCTGAACATTTCTAAATCTTGCGGGTGCCGCACCGTGTCCCACATGAGCCACCTGGCCAGGTTCGCCTTTTCCACAGTTGGGTGTCCCCCACATCTGCCAGTGATTTCTATTTGCAATGGCATCACAAGAGTTCCAGAACTGAGGGGTAATTCCCGTGTAGGTGGGATTCTTTACCATCTCCCTAAGTTTGCCCGCCTTGATCTCCCATCCGATCTCTGTCCCAAACTGGAAGTTGATCCTCTTGTCATCAATCGACCAACTTCGATTGGTACTTAAGAATAATCCTTCTTCTGTATCTGCAATCATATCTTCTAAAGTCCATTCACCAGGCTCTAAATTGATATTTGTCATCCGAATTAAAGGCATCCGATTCCAACCGTCTGCTCTCATCGTTCCATTGCTCTCTTTTCCAAGATGATGGGCCGTCTCTCTCGATGTGAGAAGATTGATCAGAATCCCCTGAGTGATAATGGGAACCCTTTGGGCTTCAATCCCTTCATCGTCATAACCAAAGGTCCCAAGACCTCCTGGATAAGTGGCATCCGCCAAAACATTCACCGTCTCTGAACCATATTTAAAATGGCCGACCATCTCCGGGCTTAAGAAGCTGGTTCCTGCATAGCTGGCTTCTGTTCCGAGGATTCGATCAAGTTCAATGGGATGGCCAATTGATTCATGAATCTGAAGAGCTAATTGGGAACTATCCAGAATCAATGTCGTGACCGCTGAGGGGCAAGGTTTCGCAGAAAGTAATTGTGTTCCCTCTTCCGCCACCCGCTCTGCGTGATCCTGGAGTGCGAGACTTTCAATCCACTCAAAACCCTTGGTTGCAAAATTTCCCCTGAAGGAATTGGGATAGGATCGTACCTGAACCTCTCGTCCTTCAATGGCGGTAGCTGCGATGCCTGCACCACACTCGACAATCTCCTGTTCGATAAAGGTACCTTCTGTAGAGGCAAACGTCTTCTCAGTCTTATACGCACCCATGAAGGCCTCTGAGATCTTCACCTTATGATCTCTCCGCATGATCTCATCACACGTAAGGAGAAGATTGACTTTTGTTTCTGGAGGGACACTGAACGGGTCAACAGAAATTGGGGTCTTGTATCTATCAACCCTTGGGGACGCCGGTGGGAAAAGAATCTCTTTCCCCTTGGCTTTTGAACTTGCCTTAGCAATCTTCAACGCCTTTCCAAAAATCGTCTCCATCTCTCTCCGATTCACCTTTGAGCTGCAAGCAAATCCCCAGGCACCCCTGAAGAGAACCCTTATCCCAAAACCAAAGTCTTCATCATGGGTTAATGCTTCTACATTTCCGTTCTTTACCTCAATCTCTTGAACCTGGCGGCGAACCACTCGGATATCAGCGTAATCCACCTTCTTCAATTTTGCGAGATCAAGGATATTGTTAACGAGATCTTTCATGTCTCACCTACTAAAAATGACCAATGGGAGTGAGCTAAATTTACAAGTGAACTAAAGTGACTAAAGTTATTTCTTGCCAATAGAGGTAAAGATTGCTAACAATTCACCACATTCATGATATTCGGGTTTCAATCTTTCCCAGGATAACCACTGAAGTTCTCCAATCACTTCCAGCCAATACTGCGTTTCACTGGTTTCACTCTCGCAGATTTTTATCTTACTTTTGAAATCGGCTCTGCTTCTGGCTCTGTTCGCCTCGCGATAATTCGCCCCAACGGAAGTTCCTGATTTGGTAATCTGTCTTCTTATCTCCCTGCCTTCAGGTGTATTGGGTAAAGCAGTCGATAACTTTATGATCCGGACTGCAAAATCACGGGTCCTCTTCTCAAGCAACTTCGAGAATTCTTTGTTGTCCATAACCTTAGCTCACTTTAGCCACTTCGAACTTTAGCTCACTTATAACGCTGATACTCCCGAAAAGTTAAATCCATCCACTTTAATGGCAGGAGCCACCACTCCAGTAATAAATCTTCTCGAATAAACTGTCCCCTCAGAACAAACCTTTCTACCTTTGGAAATGGCGCTCACCCGAGAGAGAGCTTTTAGAATCGATTCGGTGAACCTCAGATTTTTGATTGGTCTCTTGATCTCCCCATCTTCAATCAAGAACGTTCCATCCCGGGTCATTCCAGTCAAAACAGCCTTCATTGGTTCCACGACATTGATATAGTGGAATCGAGTGACATAGATTCCTTTTCGAACGGACCTGACCATCTCCTCGAGCGAAGGGATCCCCTCCTTCATCACGAGGTTGATGGGAATTGGCCCCTCCGTACTCGGTGCGATCAGAGCGTGGCCTGTGGAACTCCTTCCCTCTCGACCCGCGGTGAAGGAATCATAGGTCACTGCCTTTGCCACACCTCCTTCAAAAAAAATCACTTTCTCCTTGGGAACACCCTCAAAGTCAAAAGGAACCTGTAGACCTTCTGGATCAAGGCCGTCGTCATAAATGGTTACCTTTTCATCCACCATCTTCTTACCAAATTCATTACAGAAAAAACTTCGGCCCTCTTGAACCGCCAATGCATGAAATCCTAAATAACCAAGAAACGATAGGAGCTCACTCACCGCATAGGGTTCCAAAATGACTTCATACTCTCCGGGCTCGATCTCGATCGGTTCTCCCCTCGATGTCTTTTCAATCGCCTCCCTTGCCAAAGAATTAATATCCAATTTGTCCGGATCCCTCGATACGAAACTGGCATAACCAGAACCCTTCTCGTTCTCTGCGATCAGATGAAAAAAGAGATCAGAATATGTTTGATAGGCTTCGACTCCTAACGAATTGAGCACTGCCAATTCAACTTGCCCATGTGAAAAGGCGCCCGAAACTCGCAATCCTTTCTCCTTCATGATGGCGAAAAGCTCATTCGCCACTTTCACTTTTCTGTTCGGCGTGAGACGGTCAACTTTTTTTGAAAATGTATCCACCTCAGGAATGGGCCTCGGTTCTGGCAACGAGATGAAAGCCTCATTGGGACGCTGGATCTTGGCAAGAGAGATCGCTTTCTGAAGGATATCCTTCAATGAAGAAAGCTTGAGGAGATTCGTCGTGACCACAGCGATCTTCTTACCCAAAACGGCTCTGAGAATTAATGTCCCATTCCGTTCTGTGACATGCTGATGAATGGTCGATTGGGTGAACCGGGTCAGTGAGGAATCCTCTGTCAACAAGACTGCCTCTGTCTGATCAGCAGGGGATTCCTGAATGACTTTTTTTAAAAGACGCATACAGATCTCTCTTCCAATCATTTTTCTAATCTCTCCAGCAATACCACTATGATCCCCCCTTAACCTCCTTCACTAAAGGGGAGCTGTGAAAAAAATGCCCCTAGGTCCGAAGGGTGGGCAGGGGTATCGAAAAAGTTTTACAGCGGTACCTCTTTAAGCTAACTATAGACGATGAAAAACTTCAATATATGCTGACTATTTAGAAGGTATTGTTACCTTCGCCCTCTCAAATGACCGCATTTGTAAAACTTTGGAGATATCCTTGCCCACGCGACCTCCCGAATTATTTCACAGCTTCAGGGGGGTTAGGGGGATTTATATCTTCTTCCTATAATCTAAAACAGCAGCCTTGATGGCCTGTTCAGCGAGGACAGAGCAATGGATCTTGGTAGGTGGAAGGCCCCCCAGGGCATCTGTCACCATCTCATTCGAAATCAAGAGGACCTCCTCAAGCCTCTTTCCCTTGACCATTTCCGTGGTTATGCTCGATGAAGCGATGGCAGCGGCGCAGCCGAAGGTCAGAAACGTTGCATCCACAATCCGGTTTCCCTCAACTTTGATGAAGAGCCTCATCGTATCCCCGCAGATAGGATTTTGGGCCTCCCCCACTCCATCAGGACTCTCCATCTCGCCCATATTCCTCGGATTTTTTATGTGATCGATCACAATCGGACTATAAGAATATGTATCTTCTGCCATCCCTGAGTCCTTAAGTAAACCCCTCACCTTTCCCGTTCGGCTGAGCTCACGACGAAGCCCTCTCCCCATGGGGGGAGAGGGTGGGGGTGAGGGGCAACGCTTTTTGCTATAGGCTTAGGATTTTTTCGGCAAATTCTCTTCCGAATTGAATGGCCTTTTGCAACTCCTCTGAATCGGGGATAAATTGAACCAGAAGCTCCCTCTCCCATACCTCAAACTTCTCATCGACAAGATGCTTCCTCATCTCTTTGACTGCACCCCCTCCCCATCCATGGGATCCGAAGAGACCAAACATTTTCCCTTTTGGCCTCAACCCTTTCATATAGGTGAGAAAATCGCCCATTGTTGGAAACATTCCCGTATTCAGTGTAGGAGATCCTAAAAGGATCCCCTTTGCATCCAGCATCTCACTGATGATGTCACTTCGATGATTCGACCTTAGATGGAGAAGTTTTGCTTCGATTCCTTCCTCGATCAACCCTTTGAGGATGGCCTTCGCCATGGATTCTGTGCTTCCCCACATTGTATCGTAGACAATGAGGATTTTTTTCTGCGTCTTCCCCTGACTCCAATCCACGTAGGCCTGAATGATTCGGCTCGGGTCCTTTCTCCAGATGAGACCATGGCTGGGCCCAATCATATCGATGGGAATTCCCATCTTCACCACCTCGTCAACCTTTCTCAAAATGAGCGGTGCCAAAGGCCAGAGGATATTGGCATAGTATTTCGCTGCATGTTTCATCACCTCATCCCCGACCTCATCCTCAAATCTTTGGCAGGAGGCAACGTGTTGACCAAACGCATCGTTTGGCAAGAGCAACCGATCTTCTTTGACATAGGTGAACATGCTATCTGGCCAGTGGAGCATCGGAGCTTCAACAAAAGTGAGGGTTCGGTGACCGACAGAAAGAGTCTCCCCGGTTTTCACCGTCTTAAAATTCATTTTTTTCTGATAATGTTTCTCCAAGCCCTTAACACCCCTCTCTGTAGCAACCACCGTCGGCTTGCCAATCCGTTCGACGATTTGAGAAAGGGAGCCGGAATGATCCATTTCGACATGGTTCGAAACCACATAATCGATCCTTGAGGGGTCGATGATCTCTGAGATCCGGCCCAGCATCTCTAAATAGAAAGGCGCCTTAACAGTATCCACGAGGACGTTCTTTTCATCAAGAATGAGATAAGCGTTATAAGTCGTCCCCGAAGGCGTGGAATAACCATGAAAGTCTCTCACATTCCAGTCAATCACCCCAACCCAATAAATCCCCTTCTTCAGCTCCACTTTTTCCATCACAGACCTCCATCTTCTCTTAAGTCTCCCGGCACTCCTTTCCTCCTCTCACAAGAGCGGAGGGTGGCGGTAAGGATTATTTCCTATTTATATAACATCTGTCATAAAGGATTTAAACAAAAATCCCACCAATAAGACGAATTGGTGGGATCAAAAGAGACCTTCTTTTAAGTTATCCAAAAAGAGAGAGTGAGAGCTTCTTGTTACTTAATCTTAACGGGGTTGCACAAAGCTGTTCTCTCCACTGCGACACGGCCGCAACTATCACAGACATAGTTCAATTCTACCACCTTGGGTTTACATACGTGTCTCGGGTTGCTCACGGTAATACCGCAGTATTCGCAGGTATAGGCTTGCTTAATTGGCTGTGGTTCGCAAAGATGACCTTTCTCCGTTGTAACGATTCCGCAGGTTTTGCATCTGTAAACTTTTGCTTCCTTTTTCGTCGCCATTTTCCTTTTCTCCTTTCACTCTACTTTTTTGATATCACCTCAAAAGAATCCACGATTGCTTTTTGACCCTGACGATGCTTGGTCCCTTCTTATCCATTGTAACTAAGCAATATTCGTACCATAATCGTAATCGTTTGGCCCAGCAATGTTAATTGATTGATTTATTTAAAAATTTTCCCTAATCACCTCATCGTAAGATGCCTCCCCCCTCAAGAAAAGGATTCTGTCAATTGATAGATTGTTTGAGAACTGACCATAAAGGGCGGAGGAATTTTCCACAAAGAAATATAATTTATAAGTTTCAATAGGTTCTGGATCTGTCCTTTTTATGACCCAGTCTGTATAAAATCCATACTGGATCCAGTTCGGAGTTTTGAGTTCGGAGTACTTGTGTTGACCCCGAATTTCTTTATCGAGGCCGGCCAACCGCACTGAGGTAGACCGATATTTCTTCTTTCCCATCCACTCCGATAAGGCGGTTCACTTCCTCGTCATAAAAAGCTCCTACGGTACAGCAACCAAGATTGAGTCCAGTGGCAGCTAAGTAGAGATTCTGACCGATATGTCCGACATCCATATAGATATAGCGGTAACCCCTTTCCCGATACTTCCACTTTGAACGTTGGACGATCGCTGTCCAGACAAAGACAGAGGCCGCCTCCTCAAGCATCTCTTGCCCCAAACCCGCATGACAAACGTCAGAACCAAAATTGCCTTCCTTCAGCAGGATCAATTTGGCTTCCTTCACATTGTAATGGTAAATTCCTGGTGAGAGTTCTTCGACTCGATTCACAACGAGGTAGGTCTCAATCGGATAGAGTGCACCGGCAGAGGGTGCAGCCCTAAACTCAAATCCCCATGCTTTCGAAGTAATCCCCTGAATTGCCCAGATCAATTGTGAGAGTTCTGAAAATGTAATCGGTTGCGAAGAAAACTCCCTGACGGAGCGCCTTTGAGAAATTACCTCCCAGAGGGGTTTGCCACCATGTTGATCAGGAGGCCGAATCTGAAAATGCTTCAGTGGATATGTAAACTCCTTATAGGGTGACGGTTGGCGTGCCCAATCAAGGCCTCCTCGTGGCATCGACTCTCTTCGATATTTTGTTTCCAGATGATAAAGGTCTCCAATCCCTTGTCTTCGATCCATATGGCACCTCCCATAGAGTCTACTTAATAAAAATTGGTGCAAAAAGCAATCGACCTCCGGCGTCGAATTGACTCCAAAAAAATCAGATGGTAATGTTGAAAAGTAAGAGACAAAGATGAAATTGGACCAGAAACGATGGGATGAGAGATTTGGGAAAAAGGAGTTTGCTTTCGGCAAGCAGCCGAACCCCTTTCTTAAGAGACACATCGGCCTTCTCCCGAAAGGAAAAGCCCTCGATATCGCAACAGGCGAAGGAAGAAATGCTGCCTTTCTGGCTCAGCACGGATTCGATGTGGATGCTATCGATATCTCAGAAATGGGTTTAAGGAAGGCTCGGAAATTAGCCAAAGAGATGGGAGTCAAGATCCACACGTTTCACGCTGACCTCGACACCACCCAAATTGAAGAGGGCCGATACGACCTCATCACCAATTTCTACTTTCTCAGAAGAAGCCTTATCCCGAAGATCAAAAAAGGATTGAGGAAAGGAGGAAGGGTGATTTTCGAAACCTATACCCTTGAACATCGAGATTTGGGAACGGAAGGACCCAAACAATCGAAGTACTTCCTAAAACCAAATGAGCTTCTCAGGCTCTTCAAAGGGTTCCGAATTCTCCGCTATCGAGAGGGAGTCTTTAAAGAGGGAGGAAAGAGAAAAGCGATCGCCAGCCTCGTCGCAGAAAAAACATGAAAGCGTCTATGCGCTGAAACATTGATGTGTGTCTAATACCCTAATGACAATGGCTCAATGATTGGGCCAACTTTTTCATTTATGACACGGGAGTTCTCCGAACCCCGACCAACCATTCGCCATCCGCTATCAGATGAACCCCAAACCTGTTTACTATTTGAAAAAATAATTGTTATATTGGCTCTATATCCTTAGGAGGGAGACTAAAATGGAGAATGCCCAGAGGTTTTTGGAAGGGATTGGAAGGGGACGGATCGAGCGGATTGTGATGGGAAAGCTGGCGACGGATGTTGATCTCTTAGAAGGCATTCAGGAACTGGCGAAAAGGGAATCGGTTCGAACTGGAGTCATCCTTTCGGCTGTTGGAGCTCTGAAAAAGGCCTCTTTTCGAAACCTGAAAATTCTACCACCCGATCTCAAGGTGAAGGATCACCATCGTCTCTACCTCGAATTAGAACAACCGATGGAGATCGTCTCCCTGACAGGATGGATGGCAACGAAAGAAGATGGAGAAATAGAGGTCCATGCCCATTTTTCTGCCTCCACAGTGATGGAAGATAAAATCGTCACCTTAGGAGGCCATCTCATCCCTGGAACACTCACCTCTGTAAAGGTTGTCATTGTTATTGGAGTAATCGAGGACTCCAATATCCGAGCGGGCGTGGATCCGAATATTAACCAGATCGACGTAAAGCTTCCTTCTCGGTAAATATGAAACGAAAGCAGACTTCTGCAGAAGAGGTCTCTCCTTCAGAGGTGTTAATCTCTTAGTATGATTTTTTCATTATTTTTTTAGTGAGCGTATCAACCAATGCCTTCGCTGATTTAACCATACCTCTCTGCCTTTCGACCCAGTCCTTACTCTTTTCCGCCTGCAGTAAACGTTCCTTCATCATCCGGGTCACCTCTTTTTTCCCAGGGCCACCCAGAATAGTTCTGTTTTTGATGATATATTTTGCATCCATTGATTTCCGGATGGTCTCTGCATCCATGTTCAAAGATCGGCCTGTGATCTCCATGGACGCATCGTCCAGCATCTGAGGGGTGACCTCAACAGGCAATACATTTTGATCGATGCATCTCTTAACTAATCTTCCCACAATTCGATGGGCTGTTCGAAAGGCCACGTTCCTTTCTTTAACGATTGTTTCGGCCAGCTGGGTTGCCTGCGTGAAGTTCGCCCCAGCCCTCTCGTACATTAAATCTCTTTTAACCTTCAATGTTGAGAGAATCCCCTTCATCAATCTGACTACTGCTTGAGCACGATCAAAAGAACGCCAGGCCACAGGTCCTGTCGCTTCTAAATCCCCGAGTTGTTCGGATTGGGTTTTCAGTTGGGCAAATATCGTCATCGTATTTCCAATCCCCTCAGCGGCCATGTATCTTATCCTTTCCAGAGAGGATGGGTTCTTTTTCTGTGGCATGATCGAGGAGGTCCCGCAGTAAGCATCTGAAAGTTCAACCATTCCGAATTCATATGTACACCAGACATTCAAATCATCGGCTAAGGCAGAGAGGTTCGACAGCAGAATGGCGACATGGGTGACAGCCTCAAGAGTAAACTCCCTTGAAATGGACGCATCCCTTGTATTTTCGACGACCCCTTGGAACCCCAGGAGTTCTGCCATCCGGGGTCGATTCAACGGAAACCCGGAACCGGTGACGATCGCTGCTCCCATGGGACTCTTGTTTACCCTTTGAAAGGTCTCTTGAAGCCGCTCAATATCCCTCAGAAATCGATCCACAAACGAAAGGAGGTAATGGGCAAACGTAGTCGGCTGTGCATGCTGAAGAAGCGTATAACCCGGCATCACGGTCTCCACATTCTTCTCTGATACCTCGATCATTGCTCCGATCAGTAAAATAATGTCGTCAATCAACTGGAGGATCTTTTCCCTGAGGATCATCCGCTCCGAGCATACATACATATCCCCCCGACTTCTTCCCGAATGCATCCTCCCTCCTGAATCCTCTCCAATCTTCTCAATCAAGTAAGACTCAATGTTGAAAAACAGCTCTCCTTTACGAGGATCCAAAGGAAATCGATCAATTCCCATAGACTCAATTTCACCCAGGACCTTCAGGATCTTTGAAGCATCTGATCGGGCTACAATTCCCTGTTCATAGAGCATGATCGTATGGGCTTTGTGATTCCATAGTTCATGGGGGAATGTATATTTTGCTTCATCCATTCTCAATTTGTAGCCATATTCGATCATCTCCTCTGCAGGGGGTTCAAATAGCCTGGAACCGACTCCTGGGCCCCTTTTCCCATAGTTAATTTTCTTATCACGACTCATGAATGAGACCCTCCTTTGGGCTTCTTTCTTAAAAGATGGGTAAATTCTCTCATATCCTCAATTTTCTCCAGATTTTCATTGAAAGATAATATTTCCTGGATATGCCTCTGCCGAAGCAGGGGTGTCATGTTCCGAATGAATTTTTCTCTCACTTCTTCTAAGCTCAAGGATCGGCAGAGTGGTTCCACAGTAAATCTCGCCCCATCCTTGCAGATCACCTCGACCCTGGCCTTTTTCGGCATATCCGTATCACTGAGAAGTTTGACCTTCCCCATCACTTCCTTCACCACAGGATGATGAAGGTTCTCTTCAGTAAATTGGAGGAGACTTGCGTTTCCCTTGACAGCCATTAAGGCCATGCAGAAGGGAAGGCTGAATTTCGCTTCATAGATGTCCTTGGGATCCTCATTGCCCACCATCCACGTTCGCATAGGGTTCATGGTGACAATGATCTTCTCGACATCTTGGTAGTGCAAATGATGACTATCGAGGATCTGCTGAATCCCTTCAATGCCTTCAAAACAGACCCGGCAGCACGCATACCTCTTAAAAAAGTTCTTCATGAGTAAGAAGGGGTTACCAAAATCCTCCGTCACTCGGATCATATCCTGTTCCGTGGCTTTCGATGAGGAAGTTAGGAAACCCCTTTCTCCCTCAATCACCCTTGCCGACCCCTTGAAGCCATCTCTCGCCAGCAATGCAGAGAAAAGCCCATTCGACGATGCCTTTCCGCTGTGCAGATGTTTTGCCATGATGGCTTCAACATTGATGGATTCCCATAGACCGGCAGCCTGGGTTCCGGATAATCCGAGAGCCATCGTTAACCTCTCCTCGTCCAGATGGAGTAATCTCCCAGCCGCAGCCGCTGCACCGAAAGTGTTGCAAGTTCCTGTCGGATGCCAGAAATGGTGATGGGGCAATCCAGCTGCGCGGGCCACCCTGACTGAAATGTCATACCCGATCACAATAGAAGCGATCAACTCTCTCCCGGACGATCTCGCATATTCTGCAGCAGCCAGAGCAGCGGGGATGACCCCGATCCCGGCATGAATGGAAGCCTCTTCATGAACATCGTCGATCTCCATGACGGCGGAAATCATCCCATTATACAAGGCTGCCTGCTCAGGGGGGACGAGATATTTGGAACCGATAAGGGTTGAAATCCTCATCCCACCCCTCTCCTTAATCCAATGATGCATGAGTCTATCGGTGAAAGAACTCGTACCGGAGTAAGCACTCCCTATCCAGTCCAGGAAACAGATTTTTGCCCGTTCAATCACTTCCTGGGAAATGCGCTCGTAATCCGTCTCGACAATAAAAGCGGATAACTTCTTTGTCGTTTCATATGATCGAGACTCCATTCTACTGCAATTCCTTTCCCTTTTGTTTCGGATTTAAGGCATCATTCAATCCGTCGCCGATAAGATTGAAACCCATGACGACCAGAAAGATGGCGATACCCGGAAACGTTGCAGTCCACCAGGCATATCTTAAGAATCGTTGAGCATTGTATAGCATGACCCCCCAACTGATCTGATTGGGATCTCCCAACCCAAGGAAACTGAGGCCTGCCTCCAACAGAATGGCCCTGGCAATCTGCAATGACCCGCTCACAATGATCGGAGGGGTAGCATTCGGCAAAATATGGCTGAGGATGATCCTGAAATCGGACGCACCAATGGCTCTGGCCCCTTCGACAAATTCCTTCTCCTTGATAGATAAATACTCCACCCTGACGAGTCTTGCTGTCACAGGCCAACTCAGAATACCGATGACGATGATGACATTCCATATGCTACTGCCGAAAAGCGCAACGATCACAAGAACCAGAAAGAACCTTGGGATGACGAGGAAGAATTCAGTGATCCGCATCAGGATATCATCGGTGACCCCTCCATAATAACCGGACAAGGCACCGATGATCACGCCGATGACGGTGGCGGTCAATGCAGCGAGCAGACCCACCATAATTGATGTCCGTGCTCCCCACAGCACACCGCTGAAGATGTCCCTCCCCAAATCATCCGTGCCCATCAGGTATGACGAATCGGGCTTATGGAAGGAGTCTTTTCCCGTGCTCAGGGGATCAGAGGGCGCAAGGAACGGAGCAAGGAGGGCAAACAGGATGAAGAGAACGATCACAAATAACCCAAAGACGGCTGCCCTGTTTCTCCTATATTTTTTCCATAAATCTCGCATCTCGTTACCCGATCCGTATCCTTGGGTCGAGAATGGAATAGAAGATGTCTGTGATCAAGTTTGCGATGATGACCATGGCGGAGATAAAGACAAACATCCCCATCAGCAAAGGGTAATCCCTGGTATAGATGGAGTCATACATCAGCCTGCCCAGACCAGGCCAGGCAAAAACGGTCTCCGTCAGCACAGCACCCGCCAGGAGAAATCCAAAATTTAGCCCTGTTAAAGTGACAAAAGGAAGAAGGGCATTTCTCAGGGCATGTTTGTAGATGACCCTTCTTTCAGAGAGCCCCTTAGCCCTCGCAGTCCGAATATAATCCTGCCCCATCACTTCAATCATACTCGCTCGTGTAAACCGTGTATTGACAGCGAGGTAACTCAATCCAAGGGCAAAGCCTGGTAGCACCAGATGATGAAACAGATCCAGCCAGTAGGCAATCCCCGTTAACGACTCTCTAAGGGATTGCATCCCCTGTGTAGGGAAGAGAGGAAGCTTTAAACCGAAGACGATCAAAAGGATTTGGCCAAGCCAGAAGACAGGTAAGGAGTATCCGATGAGAGAGATGAAAGTGATGAAATTATCGGTCTTGGAATACTGTTTTTCTGAAGATAAGACACCGAAGATGACGCCGAAGAGGGAAGAAAAGATAGTCGTCACCACCATGAGCAAAAGGGTGGCTGGAACCCTGTCAAGGATGACACTGATGACAGGCTGTTTAAAAGAGAAGGAATACCCAAAATCTCCCTTCAGAATGTTAAGGATATAGATCAATAATTGGGCAGGTAAAGGTTCATCCAATCCATACTGTCTTTTCACGTCTTCAATATATTCGACAGATACCTGGAACTCCCCTACGAGGGAGATAATGGGATCTCCCGGAGCCAGATGGATAAGACAAAAATTAACCACAATGATCCCAAAAATTAATGGGATCGCCTGAAGGAACCGCTTTAAAATGTACTTCGTTAATGAACCTGTCTCTTTTCTCATAGCCTATCTAAGTTGAATGGGATCTTATAGGAAGATGGATAGACTCACTCACCCAAGACAGAGACCAGTAGCCTATCGGTGAGGTACTCATCCTTGCTCAGGATCTCTACAAAATGATTTTACCCCGTTAGAAATAATGCCTCGCTACTCTGCAGCGAGGTTAGATTTTAGACGAATTCCGGCAGGGTTTAATGCCCCGCTGGAATTTCTAACGGGGTTTACTTCGGAGGAGCGTCCTTCCCTTTAGTCCACGATACATCGTCACCGAGGCTGATGTAAGACCTTGCGCACCAGGTGTGGACTCCCTTAAATTCGTCCCTCCAGGCTGAATTCAAACCATACTCTGAAAGCCATAGATAGGGCAGATCTCTTACAATGATTTCCTGGACCTTGTGATAATACTCCGCCCTCTTCTTTACGGCAGGGGCTTTCTCAGCAAGCGCAAAGAGCTCATCGACCTCCTTATTGCTATAGCCGGAGGCATTGGCAAAGGCAACAGGCTTGATATTGGTGGACACATAGGTCCTCGCTACCGCAATCGCGGGATCCGGCCCCGTTCCAAGACCATGCACCTGCATGTCGAAATCCCATCGGATGTAAGTGGCATCGATCATGCTCGATCGATCCAACAATTTGAGTTCGACCGGAATGCCTATCTTTCCTAAATAGTCCCTGATGATTTCAGCTGCCTTCGCATATAGGAAGGTCCCTCGATCTGCGATGATGGATGTTTTAAATCGAATACCATCCGCCCCTTTGGGATATCCTGCCTCATCCAAGAGCTGTTCCGCCTTTTTCGGATTAAACTCAAAGAGCTTGACATTAGGATTAAAAGCCCATCTCATCACACTGGCTATAGGTCCGATGGCTGGTTTTCCAAGCCCATAATCTGCTTTCTCCTCAATATATTCTTTATCGATGGCATGGGCGATCGCCTGTCTGACCTTCAGATTGTTAAAAGGTGGCTTTCTCAAATTAAAGTTGATCATCATGATTGAAGGCCCATCCTCATGGCCTTTCGAAGAGACGACGAACCCAGGACGATTTTTGAATCTGGAGACCTCGGAGGAAGGAAGCATCACATAATAAAGATAGTCAATCTCTTTCGCTTCAAAGGCAATCATCCTTGAGGAAGGATCTGGGACAATCCTAACGATGATCTTATCAAGATAAGGCTTCCCTGGCTTAAAATAAGATGGATTTCTCTCCAATATAATATGGCTCCCTCTTTTCCACTCCTTAAAGACAAAAGGACCTGTCCCAACCGGTTTGAGATTATAAGGGTTTTTTAAAATATCCGTGTTCTCATAGAGATGTTTGGCAATCACAAAGGCCTCATTCCCCATAAATTTCAGTAAGGGATCATAGGGATGCCTCAGTTTGAAGACCACAGTATAAGGATCGGGAGTCTCCACCGATTCAACAGCCTTCAACACAACCGCTCCCCGGGGATGGTGCTTGTTCATTACCTCTGTAAAGGTAAATTTCACATCGGCAGAGGTAAATGGCACTCCGTCATGCCAGGTAGCGTTTTTAACAAGATGGAAGGTATAGGTCAGACCGTCTTCCGAAATCTTCCACGACTCTGCGAGGTCAGGACGGGGATTAAGATCGGAATCGGACTTGACCAGCATATTATAAATATTTGCTCCTGCCAGGGTATCCACTGTGCTAAACCCGGCAGCGAGATTGAGTGAAGCAGGATCTGCTCCAATCCCTATAATAAAAGTGCCCCCATATTTAGATTTTTCTTGAGCATGAACGGGACAAGGAAAGAACGCAATCGTCATAAGGATGGATGCAGAACAGAAGATCCATAAGGTAAGCCATGTGACTCCTCTTTTCATCTTTCTCTCCTTTCCGGTGAAACTTTTTATTTATCCTTTCAATTCGGAAAGATTCTCAAAAAAGCTTATCAACTTCTTCGACATTTTATTTGACGTCTCCCCTCTTGTCAATATGAAGGCAAGGCTTCACGTAATCCCTCACTGAGGCAGGGGTGAAGTCCGCCGATCTGGCAGGAATGCCTTCGAAAATCTTATTAAGCGGATGGTCTAAATTTTTAAGGGTATGGGTAATATTCACTATCAGTAGCGCGGTCCTTGCATTGCTGGTGCGGTATCTTTAGTTTACGGACAAGCTAAGGTTACCGCTATAAGATTTTCTCTGACATCCCTGCCAGATCTCCTTAGGTTCCCAAGGGGGAGTGAGAAGGTGTGAAAAAATTGCTTTAAGTTTAGAGGGCAGGTAGGGATATCGAAAAAGTTTTACAGCGGTACCTTATTACGTTAACTCCTCACGATGAAAAACTTTAATGGTCATTGATAGTTGCACGGCCTTGTTGCCTTTGCCCTCCAAACGACCGCGTTTGTAAAACTTCGGAGATATTCCTGCCTACCCTTAATTCCCAATTTTTTCACACCTTCTGAGGGATTACGGCTTCACGAAACTTGACAAATCTATTATTTTAAACTAATTAGTCCTCACGGAATGTGAAGTAGGACTGATTCCATAGCGGATGTCCCAGAGGAGACGGATGGATTTGAATCGACCCATCAAAGTCAACGATATTAAAACTTTCTTAATTCGTCCCTTTACTTCCAATAAGAATTGGGTGATCCAAAAACATTGGCTCCTAATCAAGGTGGAGACAGATCAGGGAATCGTGGGCTGGG
>CAZFJD010000003.1:0-11000 GCA_964518775.1 uncultured Syntrophaceae bacterium | reverse complement strand
CTGGGATTAGAGATCGACGAAGCTGTCTTGAAGGATTATCCCTACCAGGAGTATCCCCTGGAAGATTGGTGAAGGCCTAACGGAAAGATTTTCGAATCCTTGGGGAGATTTAGCAACCGAGACCTACTTTGGAGGAGCATCCTTGCCTTTGGCCCACCAGGTGTCGTCGCCATAGCTCATGAAGGACCTCGCACACCAGCTGTGCAACCCTTTGAACTCATCCCTCCACGCAGAATTTAAACCATACTCTGAGAGCCAGAGACAAGGAAGGTCTTTTACCAGAATGTCCTGTACTTTGTAGTAATATTCGGCCCGTTTCTTCACAGCAGGAGCTTTCTCGGCGAGGGCAAAGAGATCATCGACCTCTTTATTGCTATATCCAGAGGCATTCGCAAAGGGAACGGGTTTAATATTGCTCGATACATAGGTTCTGGCCACAGCGATCGCTGGATCCGGTCCTGTCCCAAAACCATGAACTTGCATATCAAAGTCCCATCGCATGTAGGTCGCATCGATCATGGTTGACCGGTCCACCAATCTGAGCTCTATAGGAATCCCGACCTTGTTCAGATAGTCGCGGATGATTTCAGCCGTTTTGGCATAGAGGAAGTCCCCTCGATCCGCGATGATCGATGTCTTGAATCGAACGCCGTCTGCCCCCCTTGGATATCCTGCTTCATCCAGCAACTGTTCTGCCTTTTTCGGATTAAACTCATAAAGCCTTACATTAGGGTTAAAGGCCCATTTTGTTGCGCTGGCAATGGGGCTGATTGCTGGCTTCCCGAGCCCATAATCTGCCTTCTCCTCAATATATTCCCTATCGATAGCGTGGCCGATCGCCTGTCTCACTTTCAAATGATTAAAAGGGGCCCTTCTCAGATTGAAGGTGATCATCATGATCGAAGGTCCCACCTCATGACCACGGGACGACACAACAAAACCGGGACGATTCTTGAATCTGGAGACCTCGGAGGACGGAAGGTTCACATAATAGAGGTAATCGATCTCTTTTGCCTCAAAGGCAATCATCCGGGATGCGGCATCTGGAACAATTTTGACAATGATCTTTTCAAGGTAAGGCTTGCCCTTCTTGAAATAGTTTGGATTTCTCTCCAACGTAATATGGCTCCCTTTCTTCCACTCCTTAAAGATGAAAGGACCTGTGCCAATGGGTTTGAGATTGTAGGGGTTCTTTAAGATATCCGTATTCTCATAAAGATGCTTGGCGATAATAAAAGCCTCGTTGCCGATGAATTTCATTAACGGATCATAGGGGTGTTTTAACTTGAAGACGACCGTATAGGGATCGGGGGCCTCCATAGACTCCATAGCCTTTAACACCACAGCCCCTCTCGGATGGTGCTTGCTCAGTACTTCTGTAAAGGTAAACTTCACATCGGCAGAGGTGAGGGGTTTACCGTCGTGCCAGGTGGCATTCTTCACCAGATGAAAGGTATAGGTCAGACCATCCTCTGATATCTTCCAGGATTCTGCAAGGTCAGGTCGAGGATTGAGCTCATAATCGGATTTAGTGAGGAGATTATATACACTTGAAACAGCAAGGGTATCAATGATGTTATAGGTGATCGCCAGGTTAAGTGTGGAGGGATCGTTTCCAGCCCCCACAATGAGGGTCCCGCCGTATTTGGCTGTTTCTTGACCAAGAACAATGTTTACAAGAAGCAGCGGAGTAATCACAACGATTCCTGTGCAGATGATGAACGACCAAATGGATGAGAATGGGTTTCGAATTATTCTATTCATAGGATTCCCCTTTCCAACAAAAATATTTTGGGCTCCCGATTTTCTTAGGAGGATTGGTTTATATCTATTCTTTTTCCCCTATCCTGTCAAGATAGAAGACCAAGATTTCTGAAAAAGCTCAGAAATCTCTGTAATCAAGAGAGCAGAAGGCAGTTCCTCAGAGCTCTCAGACCACGTCCATCGGTAAGTTGACCGTTTAGAGGGTTAGTGTTAAATTTACCCCGTTAGAAAGCCCCGCCATTTATGGTGGGGATGATATAATAAATTGCGTCAGCTCCTTATTGAGGGCGGCGTCGAAGCGCCGTCCTTTCTAAACGGGGTTTACTCAACATCGTATGATAAGGAACTCTCTGCTTTTACAAATTAAGAACCTCCATACGTATTTTTACACGGATGAAGGCATCGTGAAGGCGGTGAATGGGATCGATTTCTCCATTCGAAAGGGGGAGACCGTTGGGCTCGTCGGTGAATCGGGCTGCGGCAAAAGTGTGACCGCCCTTTCGATCATGCGGTTGATTCCACAACCGCCAGGCCGAATCGTAAAGGGAGAGATCCTCTTTGAAAATCAGGAAATCCTAAAACTCGAAGAAGAGAAGATGCGAGAGATACGGGGTAATCGCATCTCAATGATTTTTCAAGAACCCATGACCTCTTTGAACCCGGTTTTTCAAATTGGGGATCAGATTGCAGAGTCCATCTGGCTGCACCAGAGGCAGCCCAAGCGGAGAGCATTGGACCTTGCTGTGCAAATGTTGAAAAAGGTGGGTATCCCCGATCCGGAAAGGCGAATAAAGGAATATCCCCATCAGTTAAGCGGTGGGATGCGCCAGCGGGTGATGATCGCCATGGCCCTTTCCTGCAATCCAGAGCTCATCATCGCGGATGAACCCACGACGGCCCTGGATGTGACCATCCAAGCGCAGATCCTGGATTTAATGAACAGATTAAAACAGGAAATGGGGGCTTCCATTCTTCTCATTACTCACGATCTCGGCGTGATCGCAGAGATGACACAGACAGTAGTGGTGATGTATGCCGGCAGAGTGGTTGAACATGCTGATTGTGTTGAGCTCTTCGCAAGGCCAAAACACCCCTATACCCTGGGGCTGATGGCATCCATTCCGAAAATGGATGAGCCGATCCCTAAGGACAAAATGCTACAGGCCATACCGGGTGTTGTTCCGAGCTTACTTGAATTATCTCAGGGGTGTTCTTTTCAGGAGCGTTGTCCACAGGCCTTGGATCTATGTCAGGAGAGAGAACCTCCCCTCTTTAAGGTGGGGCACGACCATAGGGTGAGGTGTTGGCTTCATGGAAAACCATAATCTCCTCATTGTCCAGAAATTGAAAAAATATTTCCCCGTAGGAGGGGGCCTTTTTAGGAGACCATCCGGGTATGTAAAAGCGGTCGATGGCGTAGATCTCGCGGTTAAAAAGGGGGAGACGTTTGGGTTGGTGGGGGAATCGGGCTGCGGAAAGACCACCTTAGGCCGGTGCATCTTGAGGCTTGAAGAGCCGACGGAGGGAGAAATATATTTTGAGAACGAAGATATTCTGGCTTACGATCGCAAGGCATTAAGGCAGATTCGCAGGGATATGCAGATCATCTTTCAGGATCCTTATTCTTCACTTAACCCCCGAAAGACTGTGGGCCAGATTGTCGGAGAAGGTTTCCTGGTTCACCGCATTCTTTCAAAAAGGGACAGGCTTGAACGAGTTAAGGAATTGATGGAAATTGTCGGCCTTCATCCAGAGCATACGAATCGCTATCCTCATGAATTCAGCGGCGGCCAACGGCAACGCATCGGCGTGGCAAGGGCCCTCTCACTCCATCCGAAATTGATCATCGCCGATGAACCGGTATCCTCCTTGGACGTGTCGATCCAGGCACAGATACTGAATCTCCTTGTGCAATTACAACGGCAGTTCGATCTGACATACATCTTCATCTCCCATGGCCTAAGCGTCGTCAGGCATATCAGTGATCGGGTTGCTGTCATGTATTTGGGCCGCATTGTGGAACTTGCAAGGAGTCGATCGCTCTTCAGCCGCCCTCTTCATCCGTATACGGAGGCCCTCATGTCGGCAGTGCCCCTAATTAATCCGGAGAAGAAGAGAGACAGAATTATTCTCGAGGGAGATGTCCCGAGTCCAATCCATCCTCCCTCCGGATGCAGTTTTCATCCGCGATGCCGCCACAGCGAAGAAATATGTAGGGAAAATATACCGGTGATGGAGGAGTTTGAAGAAAATCACTGGGTGAGATGCTATTTTCCAAGAAAGTGATTAAAAAAATATCTAAGAGTTGAATATCCTCTTTTCGACCACGAATCAATCAAATCGATGTGAGGCTTCCCCTGAGCCTGTCGAAGGAGCTTGCCCTGAGCCTGTCGAAGGGTCACTTCTTAGGAGTTTCGGTAATAATCCTTTGGTAACCACTTGGGGGAAAGAAGACTTCGTTCTCTAATTCTCTCTTCTCTATTTTTTTAACTTCCAGAACGTCGATGGCCTTCAAACCATGAGTGAGCGTATAGTCCTTTATTAAAATGGGAAACCCATACGGTTTCAGTTTCTCGTAGATCTCCCGACCTTCTCTCATTTCAGACCGAAACTCCTTTGAGAACCCTTGAGCTACCTTATCCATCACCTTTTCAATCTCTCCCATATCCACATCACGGGTAACCCAATTCTCCTCAATCAATTCTCCGTCCGCTATGATCTGGATCTTCTCTGTCCGAAAACGATTGATGAAGGCCATTTCTCCGGTCTTCCTGACAACGATCTTTCGTGCCTTTGGTTTGACGCCGGGAAATTCCTCCTTGAGCCGTTTTGAAACCTCCTTCTCCCATTCAGAGAATCTTGTCTCCACATAACTCTTGGACCGATGGTCGATCATCACCATCCGATCCTCTTTAAAGTCCAAGATCGTCGTCAATCCACCTTCCGGATGGTCGGTTCGAAGTCGATCCTCGGAAAAATAGATCAGCACGGTGGAGGCTCTCCCCTCCACATCCCTCATCACCTGCTCAACGATCACCCCCGCAGTAGATTCTTGTGACGCCAAAATGAGAAGAAGGAATATCAGAAGTCCCCAAGCGACAAGACGCAAAGCGCATGGCGCACGGCGTAATACGCACTTACTATTATCTTGAATTCCGCAATTCGCAATCCGCATTTCGCACTCCTTCATAGTTTCGATTCCAATTCTTCTAACTTCTCATTGACCTCCTCCAACTGCCTCAACCACCGGGAATCCACAACCTCTCCTCCCTTCGATCTTTCCTTTTTCAATTTTCGACGAAGTCTCTTATAAGTCCTATCCAGATGTCGGAGAAGGCCGGCAAATGTCTCCTCAGTCTCCAATACTTCCTCCACCCTCTCTTCCTCTACCTCCTTCTCCTCAGGGACGAAAAGGGGTCTCCCCTCCCTCCATTGAGGAACGATCGTTCTGAAACGGAACCTCTCACGGATGACCCTACCCAATTCGATTGAAATCTTCTCTTCCCCGTGATTGACGAAGAGTTGAAGGCCGGGGTTCTTAAAATGGGAAAGCCAGTCCAGCAGCCCCTTCTGATCGGCATGGGCCGAGAATCCTCCTAAGGTGTGAATATGAGCCTTGACCGCAATCTCCTCACCAAAAAGTCTCACCGTCTTTGCCCCATCGACGAGCCTTCTCCCAATCGTGCCCTCGCCTTGGTAACCAATGATGACGATATGGGACTCGTTTCGCCAGAGGTGATGCTTCAGATGGTGCTTGATTCTTCCGGAGTTGCACATCCCGCTGGCGGAAATGATGATTCCCGGTCTTGAATCCTCATTGATGGCCTTCGATTCCTGCGTGGTCTGGGTGTAGAGGATCTCAGGAAGTTCCAATGGATTTCCTCCTCCCAACAGGATGCCCTTCGTCTCCTCGTCAAAACAATCCGAATTCCTATTGAAGATTTCGGTAGCCGAAATCGCCAAGGGGCTATCAATGTAGACCGGAAGAGGAGGAATCAAGCCCTTTCTCATGAGTTGACCAATGGTGTAGATAATATCCTGGGTTCGTTCCACTGCGAAGGCGGGGATGACCACCTTGGCGTGATCACGGATAGCTTCCTGGATGATCTTCAACAATTCGTTTACGGTCTCTTCCCTCGATTTATGAAGTCGGTCCCCATAGGTCGATTCCAACCAAAGGACATCTGCCTCTTCAACCGTGGCGGGGTCTCTGACAATAGGCTGTCCTGAACCTCCCAGATCTCCAGAAAAGACAAGTTTCTTTTCCTGACCTCCTTCTTCAATCCAAATTTCAATAATGGCAGAACCCAAGATGTGTCCTGCATCTCTAAAGCGAACTCTCACCCCATCCGCAATCGGAAATAGTTCGTCATAACGAACGGTCTGAAAATGTCGAAGACTTTCCTCCGCCTCTTTCACCGTATAAAGTGGAGGCGTCTCCGTCTTCCCGGACCTCAGATCTTTTCGAGAATGCCATTCTGCCTCCGTCTCCTGAATATGGCCACTGTCCCGAAGCATGACTTCACAGAGATCGAAGGTAGCCTTTGTCGAGATCACCTTTCCTCGAAATCCCCCTTTGACCAGTTTTGGAATCAGACCGCTGTGGTCGATGTGAGCATGAGTGAGCAAAATAAAGGAGAGATCTTTTGGACAGTAGGGCTGGAGGCTTTGGTTTCTCTCCTCAAGTTCTTTTCCACCTTGAAACATTCCACAATCGACCAGCCATTTTAATGAATTCTTCTCCAAAAGGGTGGCCGAACCGGTAACGGTCCTCACTCCTCCTAAGAATTCTACCCTCATGCCATAGCCCTTTATGTAGAATTGAAAAAATGAAATCCAAATGCCAAATCTATCCCAAATTTCAAACATTAAAACTAAAATCCAAAATAAACCAAAGTGTTCCAAGCCTTGAATTATTGCATTTATCATTCATTTGAACTTTGGACTTTGACATTTGGCATTACTATTTGTTGACATTGGACTCCCTTTTTCCTAATATAAAATTGTCGATTTTTCAATCAAAAATGGCCAACCCCACCCTTCCCCAAAATGGGTGAGGGTGGGGGAGAGGAGAGATCATGCCCAATAAAAGATATGTCATCAATGAGATGACCGTGAGAGACACCTGGAGGATGTTCCATATCATGGCAGAATTTGTGGAAGGATTTGAGGCCTTAGCTGAATGCCCTCCAGCGGTCAGCATCTTCGGATCCAACCGAGCTAAACCTGAAGACGAGGTTTACCAGAAGGCAGAACGAATCGGTCAACTCCTCGCAGAAAATGGGTTTGGGGTCATTACAGGCGGAGGCCCTGGCGTCATGGAGGCTGCCAATAAAGGCGCCTCCTTAGCAGGAGGGAAGTCCATCGGTCTTAACATTGAACTGCCCCTCGAACAGACGCCCAACCCCTATACAAATCTCAATCTAACGTTCCATTATTTCTTTGTTAGAAAAGTGATGTTCATCAAATATGCGGTCGCTTACATCATCCTTCCTGGCGGCTTTGGAACGATGGACGAACTCTTTGAATCGATCACGCTCATCCAGACCAACAAGATCAGACCCTTCCCAGTCATCTTGGTTGGGTCAGAATATTGGAAAGGTCTTTTGGATTGGATCAAGGGAGTGGTTTTGAAGGAAGAAAGAATATCACCCGCAGATTTGGAAATCCTCCAACTGACCGATGAACCAGAGGACATCATTAAGATCATCAAAAAGACGGTCATCCTCTAATCCCCTCACCCTGCCCTCTCCCTCCAGGGAAGAGGGCAGAGTGAGGGGTAATCCATCAATCAGTTGTGAAGGCTATAAACCCCGTCGACGACGTGATAGGTGAGGAGAGTGGTCAATTCGATTAACTTTCGCGCCTCATCTTCAGGAAGGTATCCTAATGATTCATTTCTGCAGATGGCTTCCCACTGACGGAGACTTTTCCGAACCGTGTGCTTATTCGAGCCTGAGATCCAAAGGCTGACCTGTTCGGTCAAAACCCTTGCATATTTTCGAATCAACTTCCACGCAGGCAGAAGCTTTCTATGTCCGTTCTCCGGGCTGATGAAGAGTTCGTTCATATCGTTGAGATATTCCTGGAGTTCCTCATCCAAGATCTCTCCATCCAATCCCCACCACTCCGAGACAGTCTCTTCTACCGTCGCATAGGCTCCATCGTGCTTCTTTCTTGTATTGAGTGGCTCTTCCCCTGCAATCTCCTCCATGAGACGATCCACCATTGACAATTTTTCCAATGCATTGGGCCAGCTTCGATATTTCGTTCCCCAATGAGACCGAGGATCGAGCCAGATCGCAAAAGTCTCGGCCCAGTCTTCATCAGGGTGCTTTTGAGCATAATGAGGATCGCCCAAATAGTGGAGGTGCCTGACGTAACTCTTTGACCAAGGGTTGACTCGGGAAAGGTATCCGTCTCGGTACTTCTTATTAAAATCTCCGAAGGTTTCCTTCCAATCCTTTTGTTGCCAAAGTTTATACGCATAGTTCACAGCATGGCCTGTTTCGTGGCGTAAGGTCTTCATGATCCCTTCATTTGACGGTACATCTCCCTCGAGATCCTTCAACTCAGGCGTGGCCAAGTAAAACGGGACGCTGATGGAGATCTTCTTGTTGACGCACCCCCACTCATTCCCAAAATAGAAATCAGGCCAGAGCAGGATGCGGTGTTCCCTCAATTCCTTCTTCAGCCTCCTAAAGAGGGGACTCATGCTTTCATCCATATCCAGTTCTAAATCGCAAATCCTCGTTGTCAGAAACTTTTGGTAACTGATTTCGTCCATCTCTTTGCCTCTAACACCCGACCTTAATATAATATCTGCATTGTCAGAGGTCAAAGGATTTTTTTTCACAAGGAATTGTATTGTGATTTCAATAAATTACATGAAAATACTCTTTGAGTTCCTAAGGGACTACCCTGTCATCCTGAACTCATTTCAGGATCTCACTCTTGGCGTCCCAAAAACCGAGATTCCGAAATAAATTCGGAATGACATACCTTGCGAGACCTGAAACGTGATTCAAGGTCACACCCTTTTTTCTCCTTGTCATCCCGGGGTTTGAAAATAGCCTGTTAAATTGATCATTTTTGTTTTAATATAATTTCAAAGTCTGATTCCCAAAAGGTATGGAGACGCGATGGATGTCTTTGTTTCAGGTGTCGGTATGACGAAATTTGGGAGGTCGAAGGATTCCCTCGACAAGATGATGGCGCATGCCGCTGGATTGGCTTTGAAAGATGCTCAATTAGAGCGGGTCGATGCAATCTATATCGGGGTAATGAATGTTGAGGAGTTTGTCGGGGATTCAAACTTCGCTGCCCTATTAACTGATACCATCGGGCTTACTGGCATTCCTTCGACTCGGGTAGAGACCGCTTCTTCAACAGGTGCAGGTGTTTTTGAGACAGCCTTCTACGCTGTCGCCTCCGGTCATTTGAAGAATGTCCTCGTCCTTGCCGGTGAGAAGATGACCCATCTGCCAACAGCCAAGACCACACGAATTCTCGCCGAGGTGATCGACCGATCGGAACGAAGGTACGGAGCGACCATGCCAGCTTTGGCCGCTATGATCGCACAGAGATATGCGCAAGAGTGCAACCTCTCCATCTCAAAGCTGGAGGATATCCTTGCTCAGGTGGCTATCAAGAACCACTCCAATGGTCTCCTCAATCCTTATGCTCAATTCAGAAAGATCATCACCGAGGAAGAGTATCTCAAGAGTCAAATGGTTTCTTACCCTCTACGCCTTTATGATTGCGCGCCGATCACGGACGGGGCTTCAGCCATTGTCCTTACCACTGAACCCACCCTCGTCAGAGTCTCTGGCATCGGCCATGCCACTGACACCTCTGCCGTCAGACATCGTGCCTCTTTCACCTCCTTCAACTCCACAAAAGAGGCTGCAATCAAGGCCTATACGATGGCTCAACTCAACCCCTCCGATATCCAGTTCGGTGAGGTCCATGACGCCTTTACCCTTTTTGAAATCATTGGCACGGAAGATTTAGGTTTTTTCCCGCTTGGAGAGGGTTGGAAAGCTTTGGAAGAAGGAACGACTCTCCTTAGAGGAAGGCTTCCGATCAATCCCTCTGGAGGTTTGAAGTCAAGGGGACATCCAGTGGGCGCCTCTGGTCTTGCCCAATTGGTGGAGATCGTCTTTCAGCTCAGACAAGAGGCAGGAGAGGAAAGACAACTGGAAAGAGCAGAGATCGGTCTGGCCCAAAGCATTGGGGGATTGGGCAATAATAACCTGGTCACCATACTGGAGCGGAGCGATCGAAAAAAGATATTGCGACAAGGCTGGAGACTCGAATATGAGCCAAAGATTACGGTTTCGGCGAAAACAACCATACCTCCACCCCTACAGGGAGTTGGAGTCTTAGAGACATTTACTACCCTTTATGCTCCACCCGAAGGGTTCCGTTCGCCCCTCACCCTCGGTTTTGTCAAAACGAAAACAGGTGAAAGGGTGATGGCCTGCAATCCTGATTACCGCTCTCCAAAAGAATTGAAGATGGGTAAAAAGGTTTATTTAAAAACGAGGGAAGGCCTCTATGTCTTCGAAAAACTCACCCTCTGGAACCGCTTGAAACGTTTGATCAAACGCTCACCTTGATACCAACCAACCAATCATGGAAATATGTCATCGCTCCTTATTGCTCATAAAACAGGTAATCGCTTAAATTTTAACGTGATGGGTTTTGGGGTCAGGTTTTGGGGTCAAGGGTCAGGTTTTGGGGTCAAAGCTAAACTATACACTTCACCAAATTCGGCAAGGATAAGTATGAATGGAAGAATAATCGTTGCCTGGTCTTGAAATTTGACAGAAGATTTTATTGAAGTGTGGAGCGAATCTGCATACGACGCCTTAGATTTCTGTGGAATGATTCTTTACGGCTTCGCCACTCTTAAGAAATATTACGGTTTACGGACACGAGACACGAACACGGGCACGTTATTTTTTAAATAACCTGGTGGAAAAGGTGAACGCTAAGAAGACAGGATTGGCTTTCATTGCAGATTTGAATTTTGTCAAATGCCAAAGGCAGACTCCTGTCCTCGATCCGCTTTGCGTCGGTTAGGGAGAACGGGGTGGAAAGAAGTCTAAAAAAGTCACAGAGACTTGACAATATCTAAAAACCAAAATAGTATTAATTCAAAAGAGGGTGGAGATTGAATGAAAGAGGCATTAAGATATTTGAACAATGCAAGAGAAACCCTAAAGTCTGCA
>CAZFJD010000002.1:0-32448 GCA_964518775.1 uncultured Syntrophaceae bacterium | reverse complement strand
AAAAATCAGTTTCAGTAGCTTTCGAGGAAATCAAACCAGAGGATTGGGCAGAGAAGGTCTATAGACCGGACATCATTGATAACCAGCAAAAACTGTACAAGAAACCAGGATATAACCCATTTGATTAATACTGAAATTGGTCAAGGGAATCATCGCCACAGAAGATGTATACGACTTCCTAATTTCTTCCAAAAGGGGAATGTGAGGTCTTATGAAAACTCAGCTGAGAATCAAGACGTGTCCGACATGCGGGAGTGGCGAGATCAAGAAGGTGAAAAAAGACTGGAAGGGGGAGTACCAGGGTAAAAAATACTCTGTGCCTTCCTTGTCCTTCTACGAGTGTCCGGATTGTGGCGAGAGAGTATATGACAGAGAAGCAATGCATAGAATTGAAGAGAAGTCTCCGGCACTGGCCAAGCCATATAGGAAGAAGGCAGCCTAACACGATCTTTCCGCGCTGACGAGAACAGATAGGCAAAGGAATCGCCTAACACTTATAAGGTCTCTCCTTGTCAAGAGGCAAAGTCATCCTATAAGCAGAAAAAAAGGGTCAGTTCTTCCAGAATAAGTGCTGGTAGACGGCACTAAGGGAAAAAGGATGACGATAACCAGATTTTAGAATGTGTTATTGGAGGGAGGGGTCAATACCTTATTTCCAGGGATAGAAAGCATGTCTTATCCTCAAAAGGATATCAAGGGATAAAGATATTATCCCCTCCGAATTTCTAAAACTTTTCGGGCAAAGCTAAAATTTCTAAAGTGAAGGAAGAAAGAGGGATCAAGTGGATGGAAATCCTTGCCAACGGGGCCGGGCCAAAACTTCGGGGTTCACAATACCTTCAGAGGGCTTCTTCCTGTTGAGGACATCGATCGCAGAGCGGGCCGCCTCTACAGCCAGTCGCGTCACGCACTCTTTCGTTAGAGCAGCGGTATGGGGCGTGAGAATCACGTTATCCAACCCTTTAAGAGGGCTGTCTTCTTCCAAGGGCTCCTGAGTAAAGACATCGAGGCCAGCGCCCGCAATTCTCTTCTCCCGAAGGAATTGGATTAGGGCCTCTTCATCGATCACTCCTCCCCTCGAGGTATTGACCAGAAAGGCATCCGGCTTCATCCAACCAAGTTGTTGGCCGCTGATCAATTTCTCAGTCTCAGGAGAATAGGGAATGTGGAGGGAGATCACATCCGATTCTCGAAAAAGCCTTTCAGGATCACAAAACTCGACCCATCCTTTAAATGGAGCCTTGGCCTCAGGAGACAAATATGGATCATGGGCAAGGATGGACATTCCAAGGCCTTGATGACAAACCCTGGCGAGCTCAGAACCGATTCTACCGAGTCCAACGATCCCTAAGGTCTTTCCATTCAGATCGCGAGGAATGTTCTTAAAACGTATCCCGAAGTTATCGCGACGCACCTCCCGGTCCATGAACGGAACCTGTTTCACCAGAGCTAAGACCAAAGCCAATGTGTGCTCAACCACTGTCTGGGTATTGGCCCCAGGCACACAGGTCACGAGTATTCCCATTTCAGTGGCTGCTTTCACATCTACATTATCCACTCCAGCGCCTGTTCTGGAGATGACCCAGAGGTCATCGGCATGGCCCATCAATTCCCGAGTCATTCTTATCCCTGTCCTGAGAACGATTCCCTGTACCCCTTTCATCAGAGGAAGAACAGTCTCAGGCTTTGGATCTGGACAAAGAACAATTTCACATCCAGATTTTTTTATGAGCTCCATTGCCTCAGCTTCAATAGGCTGCGGCAGTAAGATACGCTTTGATGCCATCTTCATCGCAGATAGCGGCCACCACTTACGTCGATGGTGATGCCTGTAATATAACTCGATTCATCAGAAGCTAAGAACACCACCACGGAAGCTACTTCCTCTGGGGTCCCAAGCCTACGAAGTGGAATATCGGAGAGGACTTTTTTCTTCTCCTCCTCACTCTTTGCCTCCCACAGAGATTGAACCCTCTCCCCAGTCAAGGTCACAGTGGGCGCGACAGCATTGACCCGAATCCCTGACTTTCCCCAGTCGTAGGCAAGCTGTCGGGTCAACCCCTCCACTCCTGCCTTGGCTGCTGTATATTGAACCCCTGCCAAGGAAGCCCTCCAATGTCCTGCCAAGGCAGAAATGTTCACAATGATTCCGCCTCCTTGTTTCACCATCTCCGGAATGACTGCTTGGCAGCAAAGAAAGGTCCCCTTCAGGTTGACATCTACGACAAGGTTCCAGTCCTTCTCTTCAATCTCTTCAAGAATATAAGGAGTATTTAGCGCTCCTCCTGCGTTATTGACCAATATATCAACCGTGCCCCATTTCCCTTTCACCTCTTTGATCAGATTTTTGACCTCGAATTTTTCTGTCACATCCACTCTTTTCCCAATTGCCCGGCCATGTCCTCCATCCAATTTTTGGGCAGCCTCCATCGCGCCTTTCTCATCGATATCGACGATGGCCACCCTTGCTCCTTCTTGAAAGAGTGCTTTTGCAATCGTAAACCCCATTCCGCGGGCCGCACCCGTGACAATGACATTTCGATCTGAGAGACGTTTACACATGCGGGACTCCTTTATCTTCTTTTGTGAGTATGAGGCGACTATTCTCTTCACCCCCACCCTTTACCCTCCCCCATCAAGGGGGAGGGTAAAGGGGATGGGCACCTTCAAACATTACTTCATGTAATCTTTCATCATCGATATGAAAGCCTCTGTAACGGGGTCGATAAATTCGGGATCGTTGATGTGGGCATCCAATTCCGTTATGAGTACGGACGGTTTTAGATCGGCCTTTAAGGAATCGATAAACGCCTGGTTTCCCTCTGGTTCCCAGTGGGGAAAGCCTTCTCTGTCCGGATAAGAAAATCCTTTCAAAGGAATAAATAAATGGGTTGGTCCTTTTGCATGGTTTAATCTTTCTGCTACCAATCTTCCGACCTCACGAAGCTCTTGCGAATTCAGGCGGACAAGCGTTAGGTTTGGATTATGGACGATGAACTTTCTAGATCTCCATTCAGGAGAGAGATTTTCAAGAGGTCCCAACACCACATAGTTAATGCTTCCCGGAGCCACCACTTGAGGAATGCCAAGATCCCCAGCAGCGGTCAGGCGATCTTCTCTTATCGCCCCATGGAGCCCACCCACAAAACGATCTCCAATCTCGTGGAGGTTAAGGTCCAATACTCCTTTAAAAGCCCCTTCCCGAATCATATCCTCCATGGCAATCCCACCGGTTCCATTCTGGTGGAAGGTCACAACCTCAAAACTCTGGCGCTCCAGAATCCTTTTACAGCGCAGAGCCCCCGGTGTGGTCGTACCCAACATGGACATGGCAACTGGAATCCCTTCGGCTTTCATCCATCGACCTTCAACATTCTCCACCATCCCACAAATAGCACCAGCTGCATTTTCCAAGATCCTTTTGATCAAGAAATTTAAACCCTGCATATCTGCTATCGAGTGCATCAAGGTGATGTCTTTCGTCCCCACATAGGGACCAAAGGTGGCCCGGCCCGAGGCGACGGTGGAAACGACCAATTTCGGGACTCCCATCGGCAATGCCCGCATGGCTGTACAGGCGATCTCTGTCCCCTGGGCACCTCCAATCGCAATGACCCCCTCGAAGCGACCTTCATCATAAAGCCTTCTGGAGGTGGCCTCAGCCCCTCGGATCATGTTCGAAATGCATTTTCCTTTGTCACCCGTGGCCACGACCTCCTTCAGAGGAATCCCTCCCCGATGGGCCACTTGCTGTTGATCGATATCAACGCCCACACGAGGCGGAGCGAGGATCCCTGTGTCCATGGTCAGGACACGAATCCCTCGAGCTTCAATCCTTCTTTTTAAGAATAGGGCTTCTTCTTCCTTGGTATCAAAGGTCGCGATCAATAAGACTGTCTTCTTCATCAATGGCCATTGGAAAGAAAAAGTCATGCTGAATTTATTTCAGCATCTCGTGATTCTCGCTATCCCAGAATCGATAGATCCAGATACTGAACCAAGTTTAGGATGACAATAATCGAACCAGGGCAAGATTGGAAGTTACAACCAATTCTCCATTAAGAAATCAGAAGGTCAATACTGTCCTTCCAATTTCTTTTCTACTCTTGAGTTCCTCGATGGCTTCATTCGCCTCAACCCAGGGCATCTGTATGGAGACCACGGGTTTGATCTTCCCTCTCTGCACCAGATCGATGACTTCCAGAAGTTCTTGTTTGGTGGAAACCCTCGACCCACAAATGATCCATTCGTTATAATGCATTTCCATGGCATTGAAGGTGCACGGGTTCGTTGGATCGTATCCCACTAGGACAAGGCGTCCTCTCCTCTTGAGGCACGGGAGGCACCACTGCAACGATTGAGCAGTTCCGACGTTCTCAATAATCGCCTCCACCCCTTTCCCTCCCGTAATTTCCAGAATCCTCTTCTGTGCATCTGGTTTGGTGGAATCAATGGTGAAATCCGCACCCAATTTGGAAGCCATCTTCAATGGATCACTCCTCCTGGCTACAGCGATGACTCTTGCCCCCACGAGTTTTGCAATTTGAACAGCATGAATTCCAAGTCCCCCTATCCCCATGATTAAAACATCTTGTCCGACTTTCACATCCGCCATCGTCTTTAAGGCGTGATAAGAAGTGGCCACGGCATCAGGCAATACCGCCATTTGATAGAAAGGTATGTCTTGGTCAAAGGGACAAAAGTTGTAGGCCGGCATCTTGACGAATTCAGCAAATCCTCCAGGCAATTCAAAGCCAAGCCGTCTGATTGAGAAGCAGACGTTCTCTCTTCCCGTCCTGCACATCTCGCAATCTTTGCATCCGACGTAAAAATAGGCAATTCCCTTTTGACCGATCTTCACATCGGTCACCGCAGAACCAACTCCCACGACCTCGCCCGCTATCTCGTGTCCGGGGGTATGGGGTAATGTCACTATCGGAGGGGGAATTTTTCCGGAGATAATTTTCAGGTCAGTCCCACAGATCCCACATGCCTTGACACGGAGTAGGATATCCATGGGGCCAGGGGAAGGGTCTTCAACGGTTTCCAAAGACATGTCTCGATTATATTCTCGAAGGACCAGAACCTTCATCCAAAACCTCCCTTAAAACGCATCGCCCGATGTAGGGGTCTCCATGGATTAAACTTCAGGAACAAAGTTGCGAATGATCTCGATAATTTCGAAGTTCCAGCCTCCAGGAGCTCTAAAGAAAGCAAGTTTACGTTCGCCGAACCCCGCTTTCAGCACGGCCGTCTCTCCTATCTGTTTCGCGCCGGCGGATAGGGCTTTGGCTACATCTTCGTCAAAGCTACTGGTGACATAAACAAGGTGACAGATGCCATAGGGCAGGGATTCGCCTAATTGACGTTCGTAGACCGTCGTTTCCATGAGATGGATATACTTATCGCCCATCTTGACCAATGGCAAACGGAAGGATTCTCCACCCAACTGGATATATTCATCCAAAACAATTTCATTTCCAAGGCGTCTATGAAATTCCAACTCCTTGTCTAGGTTTGACACTTTAATGCCTGCTGTCCAGAGTCGAGTGAGCATTGGCTTAAACCTCCTTTCTCAGTGAAGATCTGATTGACCCTTCGATTGCGCCCAAGCCCTACCCTTTAGAGCAGGGATAAAGGCGCACTCAGGGTCAACCCTGAGCAAGCTCCGGCCTTCAGGCCGGAGAAAGCCGAAGGGTTAACTTCATCACGGGATCCCGATGATCTTACGAGCTTCAACCGGAGTTGCAATCTCTCGTCCAAGTTCTCGCGCAATTCGTACGATTTTTTCCACTAACAAGGCGTTTGTCTTGGGGATGGTACTCCCTTCAAGATAGGGGTTATCTTCCCATCCTACCCGCACGTGTCCACCCAATGTGATGGCGAGTGTCAGGATTTTCCATTGAGTGGGGGGATCCATAACGCTCACATTCCAATTGATCTTGAGAGCTTTGGGTAGATGATCAACCAGATAGACAAGGGCCTTCGGAGTAGGAGGTGTCCAGCATCCACCCGGCCAACCCAGGAACAAGGTTGTCCAGATCGGCTCTTGAAGAAGTCCCTTCCTAGCGATGAATTCCATATTCCAAAAAGCGCCGGTGTGGAACGACTCAACCTCAACCTTCACTCCTTTTTCCATCGCTGCTCGGCAATATCCTTCCAGTTCATCTCTTGGATGAGAGGCGTACATCTCATTGGCGGAGTAGGCAGGGTCAGGCTGAAAGAACTCATCATGAGCATTGAAGGCAATGGACATCATGCAGGGTTTCAAGTCCATGAGGCGAACCTTCTCCTCAAATCGGGCACTGGCAATGCCAAACTGTATGATCGGATCGCACCCGGCCTTAATCTTCTCTTGCAATGCCTTCCAGCCTTCAAAATTGGTCTTCGACAATCGGCGGCCGTCCGCCTGAATTTCTCTCTCCAACGTGTGGACTCCGTGAATGTGGGTAATGCTTGCTCCGGCATTGACGGCACGGATGTACTCGGCTGCCACAGCATCAATATTCTCAGTGGGAGGACAATAGGGATTCCCCGGATACGACATGCTGGAATCAACGGTTACCGTGATGATCAGTTTATCCATTTCTCAATTTCCACAACAAACTAATCATGGGTTAGAACGATGCGACCTAAGGCCTTTGCTTCACGCATGAATTGATGGGCCACCTCGACCTCTTCGATGGGAAAGGTATTCGTCACGATGGGTTTCCACCCTTTCTCCGCAACGAGTTGAATGGCATTGGCCGTGTCTTGTCTACCGCCTGAACGGGTGCCGAGGATCTCCAATTCATGGACAGCGATCTTTCTAGGATCGAGAGGATAACGATCCTGCATATACCCTAAGATGACAAGCCGGCCTCCGTGGCAGAGACTGTCGACGCCCTGCCTAAGGGTTTCTTCATTGCCGACAGCATCGATCACACACTGGACTCCAAGTCCGCCTGTTAGTTTCTTCGCTGCCATAGGGACATCAACTTCTTGGGAGTTTAGAGCCTCATCTGCACCCAATTCTTTGGCTCTTCTCTGTTTTTCGGAGGAACGAACCACGCTGATGACATTCGCTCCATAAGCCTTACAGATTTGGACCGCAGCTGCCCCACATCCTCCGATGCTGATCACCAACACGTCCTCTCCTGGACTGACTCGGCCCCTCTTCGCCGCATGGACACCTGTGACAACGGCATCAGCAATGATCGAACCTTCCAAGAAGGAGACGTTGTCCGGAAGGTGGAATAACTGACGGGCAGGAACTTTAAAATATTCGCCATAACCCCCTGGCTGTTTTAGAACCCCAAGGATTCCATTCAGATTGACACATTGTGTCTCTCGATTGGTACGGCAATAGATGCAATCGCCACAGGAAAAAAAGATGTTGGGGACAACACGGTCACCCAGCTTGAACCGCACCACATTTTCGCCAACCTGAGTGACGACACCCGCTGGTTCATGCCCCATAATAAACGGAAGGTCTGGTGTATATCCCCATCCATCCCGGATGTGAAGATCTGTCCCGCAAATGCCACATGCCTTGGTGCGGATCAGAACTTCGTCCGGGCCGATCTGAGGTTCTGGGACCTCCTCGATTTGAAGGGGATGACCCGCTTGATGCAATACAGCGGCCTTCACTTTCTCACGCTTCCTATCGTCGCTTTTTTAGATAGGCATCTAATAGAACGGCAAGAACGATGATCCCGCCCTTGGCTACGAGTTGATAGTGGGTATGCACCCCCATCAGGTTCATACCATTGTTGAGGACACCGATGACAAAGGCTCCAACCAGCGTGTTCCAGACGGTGCCACGACCGCCCATAAGGCTCGTTCCGCCGAGCACCACGGCAGCAATTGCGTCAAGTTCAAAGCCCTCGCCGACAGCCGGTTGGGCGGAAGAGAGACGGGCCATCAGCACCATTCCTGCCAGTCCTGTGAGAAGACCGCAGAGGACATAGGTCCAAAACTTTATCCATGACACTTTGATGCCAGCCAGCCGGCTTGCTTCCTCATTACCCCCAACCGCGTAGACATAAGCTCCGAAGGCTGACCTACGGAGTACAATCTGCATGAACAACACCACGACCGCCATGAGGATAACCGGAACGGGGATACCCCAAACGACACCCTGACCGATAAAACGAAAACTGCCTTCAAACCGGATGATGGGAACACCCTTTGTCACAATCAGGGCTAGTCCTCTGAAGACCGTCAGCCCGGCCAAGGTGCAGATAAAGGGAGGAACCCGAGCCCATGCAATCAGCGCACCGTTGACTGCCCCACCGAGGGCACCGACAAAAATCCCCGTGGCCAGTCCAATGTAGTTCCAGCCGAGTTTGTCGATCACGGTCATGGCGATACAGGCGGTTAATGCGACAAGGGATCCCACCGAGAGATCGATACCCGCTGTAATAATGACAAAGGTCATGCCAGTCGCAATGATAGCGACGATCGAAACCTGTCGGGCGACGTTAGTTAAATTGTTGATCTTCGAAAATTCTGGTGTCGCTAACGACATGGCGACCAGAAGAACGATCAGAATCAGGATAGAGCCATACCGTGAAATCACTCTCGTGATGAACTGAGAAGAGAGTTTGGAGGTCATTCTGCAGCCCTTTCGAAGTATCCCGAAGCAAAGTGCATGACCTCTTCCTGTGACGTCTGCTTGGCGTCGAGGTCAGCAACGAAATCTCCATGGTGCATGACATAAACCCTGTCACTCATCGATATGAGTTCGGGTAAGTCTGAAGAAATGAATATGACCGCTTTCCCTTGCTGGCTCAACTCATTGATCAGGGTGTACATCTCAAACTTTGCTCCAACATCGATGCCGCGGGTAGGCTCGTCAAGAATGATGACTTGGCAATCTCGGGCAAGCCATTTGGCGAGCACGATCTTCTGTTGGTTGCCTCCGCTCAATGTATCGACGCCAACGTTATCGTTAGGACAGCGAATCCTAAGGCGGTCGACATACTTCTTGGAGATCTGAGATTGACGCCGGCGATCGATAAATCTGCCCCAGTTGCAGAGGCGGTCAATGACCGTCATCGAGATGTTGTCACAGACGGTTCGACTGAGCACGAGCCCATGAGTTTTCCTATTCTCCGGAACCATACCGATACCAAGTTCTCTTGCCTTCGACGGTGAAGTGATGTGGGCTTCTTCGCCGAAGACCCAGACCCGCTCGCCCTTTCCTGGCGATGCTCCGACCAGACGCCAGGCCCATTCCGTTCGTCCCGCCCCGACAAGACCTGCCAGCCCGACCACCTCGCCCGCATGAACCCTGATCGTTCGGGTCCGTTGGGCCTGGGAGGGCGGTTCAACACGGAGGACCTCGACCCCCTTTGAGGGCGTTCGTTCCGGATAATGATCAGCGATCGGCCGTCCTACCATTTTTGCTATAAGATCACTGAGTGTCACTTCCGAGACACGTCTGCTAAAGACCACCGCACCATCTCTCAGAACCGTGACACGGTCGGCGATCCGCGGAATCTCCTCTAAACGATGGGAGATATAGGCAATGCCCACACCTGAACGTCTCAGTGCATCAATCTTCTCAAAGAGAATCTCAATTTCACGTTCGGTCAAGGATGCGGTCGGTTCATCCATCAATAGGAACTGTGCTTCCTCGCTCAGAGCTCGGGTAATCTCCACCATCTGTTGTTCGGCAACTCCTAGCTCTGCGACAGGGATATCAGTATCGATGTAAATACCTAGCTTGGAGAGTTCTTCACGAGCCATGCTGTGAAGTCGTTTCATGGAGAGCAGCCCACGACCGATCTGCCTTTCCCGACCAAGGAAAAGGTTGTGAGCCACATTTAACCAAGGCACCAGAATCAGTTCCTGGTAGATGACGACAATACCCAATCTACGTGCCGTGCGCGGACTATCAATCAAGACCTCTTGACCATTAATGGTGATCCTTCCTGCGTCGGCCTGATGGGCGCCGCTCAGGATCTTCAGGAGGGTCGACTTGCCGGCTCCATTCTCACCAATGAGGGCATGCACTTCTCCCAGACGGATATCGAACGAAACATTGGCCAGAGCCTGGACCCCTGGGAAGGCCTTACTAATATGGTGAAGAGCGAGGGTGTTGCGGGAGGAGGAAAATTCCCCCTCCCGCAACGCCTTTCTCTCACCATTCAGGGTGGGGTTACTTGTAACCGAATTTTGCGTAAATCTTCTCCGCATTTTCCTTGGTGACGAAAAATATTTCCATGCTGTACTTTTTAGGAACGGCCTTTCCCTTGATCACCATATCCGCGAATTGAACACCTTTACGTCCATTCTCAAAAAAATCCCACGCTATGGTCATGGTGATATCCCCCGCTGCAATGACCTTCAAGGCATCGGCATTACCGTCCGTGCCGGTAATGATCAGCTTCCGTTTCTGCGCCTTGGCCGCAGCGAGCGTTCCCATCGCAATCTCGTCATTGAATCCTAAGACGGCTTCCACATCCGAGTGACGCTGGAGCAGATCTTCCGCCACGGGCAAAGTCTTTTCCCGTCTGTAGTAGCCAGATTGCCGGGCGACCTCGATGATGTTTGGATATTTCTTCAACATCGTATCTACTCCCCTTTCGCGGTCGACACTCGAAGCGGCTCCCGGTGTACCGGTAATGATGATGACCTTCGATTTCCGGCCTTTCAGGTAATTGGCGTACCATTCAATGATCATTTCCCCAATCCTTTCATTGTCCACCCCAATGTAGGAAACAACGTCACCACCATAGTCCCGCATCAATGTAATCGTGGGGATTCCCTTTTTCTTAGCCATGTCAATGAGCTGGGCTGTACCCTTATCCACACCGGTCAGGAGAAGAACTTTAGGATTCTTGGTCAGGGCATCTTCCGTATCGGCAATCTGTTTCGCCGTCTTGTCTTCCGCGTCCACAAGGAGAAGGTCATACCCGAGTTGCTTACACTCATGCTTGATGCCATTGGCCATATTGATCCAAGCCTGGTTGATCTGATTGGCAATACTGGCAGCAATCAGGTCCTTTGCCATGGCTGGAGGCGCAAGCCACAACACCAATGGAAATAGCGTCATTACCAAAAACAACTTCCAATGCTTTGTGATCCTCTTCAGTGTCTTCATGACAACCTCCTTTAATTTGATTAATTAGAAACCGTTTCTGTTCTCCCCCTAACCTTTTGCCATTCGTGAGTCTTGCTGACATTAATGAAATTCCGTCGAAATTGCAAGTAAAAACGAATTCAGTTAACCGGGAGGGCTTCTTGAACTAACTCCGTTCCAGAAAAATTGGGACGAGGCTTCAGTGTTCAAACAGACCTTTATCTGGAAAGGATTCTTTTCCACCGGTCGTCGACCTCCTTCAAATAAAGGAGTAGCCCTTATCGGCCCTCAATCACTCTTGTTTATCCCTCTAAGAGTCTCTTTCGCCTCATGATGAATCTCTGTTAGGGTTCACCGTAACCTTGATCGCACCGCCTTGTCGTTCTGTAAATGTTCTGAAGGCTTCTGAGATATCCTCTAATGGGAAAGAATGGGTCACGAGGTGTCTCAAATTTACTCGTCCCGAGGCTAAGAGGGAGACGGCTCTGGCACAATTCGCCCATCCCTCCCCACGAACAGTAAAAATGGATTTGTTTTCCTGTACAAACTTTTCAAAATTGACCGGAACCACCTCATGAGGTAATCCGAGCATCAATATCTTGCCCATCCTCTTTGCCATGTCGATAGCCATCTGAGGCGCTTCCATTCCTCCTGAGGTCTCGATCACGAGATCGGCTCCGATGTCCCGCGTTTCGTCCAAGATCACCTTGACAGGGTCCTCCTCATTGACATTGACCACAAGATCTGCACCTACTTCCTCTCCAACCTTGAGCCGCGATTCTCGGGTCCCTATGAGATAGACTCTTCCAGCCGCCAGGGCTTTAGCCACCTGAACAGAAATCAGACCTAAAGGACCAGGGCCGATGACCGCCACATGATCGCCGACAATGTAGCCCCCGACTGTTTCAAACCCATAAAGCACACATCCCAGATTGGTAATCAAGGAGGCTTCGTCAAAATGGACGGAATCAGGAATGGGGTAGACCGTGTTCACATGGTTGACTGCATACTGAGCATATCCCCCATTGGCGGTAAATCCGTTGGCGCGATGCCCTTTCCTCCCATAGTTTAGACAAGCCGTATAATTTCCAAGCCTGCAGTTCCGGCAACGCATACATCCCAGATGGGCTTCTACAGCTACCCGATCTCCGATCTTGAATTCGTCAACGGTCTCTCCAAGGGCTACCACTGTCCCTGCATACTCATGACCGGGTATAAACTCTCCATAGGGAGGTTGTCCGGCCCACGGTTTCGCAATGAGACTCACATCGCTGCTGCAGACAGCGCAGGCCCCCACTCTGATGAGAACATCTACAGGTCCAGGCTGGGGTGTTTTCACCTCTTTCATTTCGAGGTGATTGGGACCCATCAGGACAGCTGCTTTCATGTTTTCCGGTATCGCCATCGAAATCTCCTCTTCACCCGCTGTGCCTTAGAAACGCCTTTACCTCACATCGAACCCTTCCTTGCCCTCCATCTCTTCAATGGATGTCCTGAGTTCCTTGACAGAGTTCTTGCATATTTCGAGAATCAATTTGATGTCCGTGTAGAAACCGATCATCTGCATTCCTTCTCGGATCCAATATTTTGCCGCTTTCAATGAATCGGTGTGTATACCTGGAGTAATCCCATGCGTTTTAGATACCTTAACGACTCGATGGATTGCGTCAATGACCTTTGGATCTTCGCTCTGGCCGGGTTTTCCCAAAGAGGTTGAAAGGTCAGCGGGTCCAACGAAAGCGACGTCTATCCCCGGAACAGAAAGAATTTCAGGAAGCCGTTCAATGGCATCTCGATGTTCGATCTGGAGAGCAATAAGAATCTCTTCGTTCAATTGACTCATTGTCTCAACGGGATTGCTTGCCACAAAGAATGTATGCTGGCGAGACAATGCCATTCCCCGTTCACCGATAGGAAAATATCGGCACCATCGAACGATCTTTTCAACATCCTCCCGCGTCTGAATTTGTGGAATCAACAGTCCTTCAGCGCCGGAATCAAGGGGTTTAGAAAGATGCTCAGAGGATGTCCGGGTTGCCGCCCTCACAATCGGCGATATGCCTGCAGCACGGGCAGCGAGGATCATATCGCTCATCGTCTCTGTTGTGAAACACGAATGTTCCATATCGATAAGGAAAAAATCAAAACCTGCCTGTGCAAATAGAACGGCTATCCCGGGACTCCTGATCTCAGAAACCATGGGGCCCAGCATGATTTTCCCCTCTCTTAATCTCTTTTTGACGCGGTTTTTGAAGACCACCCTAAAGCATCTTCCCCTTTTGTCATGAAGTTGAGAGACCAGAGTTCACCAGACTACCATGCCCGGAAGTCATAATCTCTAACCTTGATTTCTACCTTTATCTTTTTCACCTCTTTCACGAAATCCGCCAAGTTCTGTGAGGCTTTTTCGAAGATGCGTTTACCCTTCTCTTTGGTGCCGAGGAATGGGTCACCAATGGTCGCCTCTTCGGCATATTCATGGTGTTCCATCGGAATCCAGATATTCTCGGAGCCTTGAAATATAACGGTGGGGACCCCATCCGTCTTCGCGAAGGCAGGTCCCAACCATTGAGGGGCATGGGCCATATGTTTCTTGGCTCGCTCCATATGTACGATCGATTCGTCATAGGCCAGACACTGTGCTGTCTCCATCTCTCCTGAATGCCAGGCAATCTTCTCATCCAAAATGTCTCTTATGACCTCGGTCCTGCGTTCCGTAGGTGTCATGTACCAGGCCACAAAGCATCCTGTTTCATACCGTAGACGGCGTAACACCTCATCCACCACCTTTGAATTCGATGCGTGCTGGCTGGTATAGATCAATTTATTGAACCCATGGTAGATCAAGCTTCTACCCAACTCATAAACGATACGGCGGAATGTCTCTCCACTGAAAGTGAGCGTTCCGATTCCATCGTTCACCTTTCCCATATGGTGAGGTGAATATCCGACAGGGATCATGGGGGTATAGGGCACTTTTGCCTTTTCAGCCGCCATCCTTGTGGTGGCGATCGTTGCGATTGAGTCGGTAGCCAGAGGAACATGGGGCCCATGTTTCTCTTGGCTCCCAATAGGGATGAGTACGACATCGGTCGTTTTGAGAATTTTTTGGATATCAGGATACGCCATCTCTTCCATTGCGTAAGTCACTTTCTTAACCATTTTTCCCTCCGTGTTAATTAAAATCAGAGATGATAAAAATATGTATAAAGTATCGAACCCTTGTAACGTATTCTAATTCTGTCTTCAAGAAGATGGATTGGGTCGGTAGAGGATTTTAACAAATTCCTTCTCAATATCGGCAATGTGCTCTGCCATGACACGTCTCGCTCGAGAAGCATCTCCGTTCCGAATGGCTTCAAAGATCTGCTGGTGGTAGCGCAAGGATCGTCTGCTGATAGAGGACTTTTGGATGATCAGCGCGATGTTGTCCTTAAGGAGATCACGGACTTTATCGATAAAATCTCCCAGGATGCTGTTTTTGGCTGCTTTGGCAATACAGAGGTGAAAGTGATGATCTGAATTAATGAACGCTTTGGAATCATCGAAATGAACTTCCATCTGGTGAAGACTTTCTTCCAATGCCTTGATGTCCTCTGGTTCTGCCCGCTTTGCCGCTAAAGCAGAGAGCTCTGTTTCAATGATCTTCCGGACTTCGATCATCTCTGCAATTTTTTGGTCCTCTAAAGATCTTGAAAAATAGAAAGAGAGATTCGTTGGCCAATGTGCTTCAGGAGCCACATAGGTACCCTTGCTCTGGCGATACAAATAACCGAGGTGGATAAGGGCATTTAAGGCTTCCCTTAATGAGCTTCGACTGACAGAGAGATGCTCTGCCATCTTCATCTCCGAAGGAAGCCTCTCACCCGGAGAAAGCTCTCCAGCATGGATCATCTCCCGGAGTTGTTCCAGGATGCCATCCGAAACCAGAATCTTTTGAACCGGTTTTAAAGGCATAAATTCTTAACCCTGCAAATTTCTAAATCCGAATTTCGAAATTCGAAACAAATTCAAAATCCCAATTGTTCAATGACCTAAACTTTATTGATTATTTGTTTTGAATTTTTGATTTCGGTCATTTGACATTGTTTAGGATTTCGGATTTCGTGCTTCGAATTTAAGATTCAATTTATGCTCGATTATTAAACTCCCGATTCATAACCTTGATGGGAAACTTCTTCACTTCTTCCAAGAAGGCCGCCAGGTGATTGGCGCTGTGTTCAAAGTATTTGAATCCCTTCTCCTTGCTCCCCCGGAATGGGTTTCCAATCGTAGAGGTGTCGGAATACTCCTGATGTTCCATTGGAACCCATGCCTGCTCTGTTCCCATGAACTCAACCATTCCAGAACCATCTCGTTTGCTGAAAGCTGACCCCATCCATTTGGGAGCATGGGTCCGATCCTGAACAGCCTTTGACATATCCACACACGACTCGTCATAGGCCAAACAGGTCGATGTCTCAATCTCTCCAGAATGCCACCCCGGTGTCTCTTCCGGAGGCCCTTCAATGATCCCCTTCAAAGCTGCATATTCTCTTTCTGTGGGAGTCTTATACCAGCAGGTAAAGGCCCCTGTTTCATAACGAATCCGGCGGAGGACATCGTCAACGACTTTTGAGTTGGAGCCGTGATGGGTGACGTAAACAACTTTATTGAACCCATGATAAATGAGCGACTTGCCAATATCATAAACAACACGTCGGTAAGTATCTCCAGAAAGGGTGATCGTCCCCGTTCCTTCCCCCATCCCATGCATATGATGAGGCGAGTAGCCATAGGGAATGATAGGCGTATAAATGACCGAAGCCTTTTCGGAGGCCCGCTTCACCACCTCCCATGTGGTTAACATATCGCATCCTAACGGGATGTGAGCTCCGTGCCGCTCTAAACTCCCCATCGCCACCATGATCACATCGCATCGCTTCAGATATTCCGCCACATCCACATAGGTCATATCATGAAGGTAAAAGGTCTTTCTCTTTGTCATGTTCCTCTCCTTTCTTCACCTCTCATTTAAAAAACCACTGGTTATCAGGTCTTCATGTAACTTTCGTTTCTCTTCGGCTGTCAATGAGAGTAGAGGAGACCGAGGTGGACCTCCATAGAATCCCGCGATGTCCATCGCTGCCTTCACACCGGCGACGCCAAATTTTCCTGAGACCTTCTGATTCAAAGTCATCAGTCTATACTGCTCTCTTTTGGCCTCTTCCAACATTCCGGCTTTCCATAAGTCATAAACCCTGCAACAGGCATCCGGAGCGAAATTTGCAATGGAAAGAACTCCTCCCACACCGCCCATGATTAAGGCTTCAAAGAAAAAATTTGCCGATCCAGCGAGGAGATTGAAATCAGGACCTGCCGCCAAAACATACGAGGCAAAATTCCCTTTAGAACTGTCTTTCATACCCACGATATTCGGGTGTTTTGATATCTCGCCAATCAATGTGGCGCTGAAGGTCACCACTGCAACTTCTGGATTATTGTAGAGAAGGACCGGGACAGGGGAGACGTCTGCAATCAAACGGAAATGCCTCGAAAGGACCTGATCGGTCATCTTCTTCGGAAAGAAAGAAGGAGCGATTAAACTCGCAAAGTGAATTCCCATTCCAGCCGCTTCCTTCGTATCGATCATGGACTGTTCCGTCGATTCACGGCCCGTGCCTGCCATGATCACCTTGTCTTTCGCAGAGACCTTAAGGACGGTTTCCAATACCTTCCTGCGCTCTGCTTCTGAAAGACTCTTAAACTCCCCATTCGTCCCAAGTACCAGATAACCTCGAAGCCTGCTTTCGTTCAGTTTGCGGATGTTAGAAGCCAACTGATCAAGCAAGAGCTGGCCTTGCTCATCAAAGGGAGTGGTGATGGGAGCAAAAACACCCGAAAGCCATGTACGGTGGTATATCTTATCGTTTTCCATAGAATCAAAACCCCTCAGACAATTTATTTCCCTATTTCAGGATCATGATCTGATCATCCGATTGTCCGACATTATAACTTGTTAAAAAATTTGTCAACAGGAATTTAGGAATTTTTCCCGAATCACTTGCTAGACAATATTTTCGCCAGGGTTGGTGAAAGTAATCAATGAATTGGAAGAGCTTGAGTGGGTTAGGGTAACCAAGGGAAGTTTTGAATCTTCTTTGAACGGTTTCTATTTGTTACCGGATACTTATGGGCGTTTCTGAGTTTCCAAATCGAGGAACTCTGGGATCTCCGAGATAGGTAAGCATGAGATCGAATTTAGGGTTCATTCATAAGGAAATCCATGCACTTTCGCTGATGCCAAGAGTCTCACCACGAATGCTCTTGAGCGAGGGCATTCCGTTTAGCCACGGCCTCAGTTTTTGTCATAGAGAGGTTGAAGATACTGCAGAGTTCTTCTTTAAAGAGGAGAAGAGCCCTTTCGATGGAAGTTCTTCCCTGATTCAGATCATTTCTGGGATGAAGAGATGGTTTTTTTCGGTCCATTGGTCCATCTGTTTCACAAGTCCCCATTTCAACTTCCAGAGTCCTTCTCGGTGGACCCTCCGGCGTTCTCATTTGAGCGACTTTCAAAATTAGACCAGATCATTTTTGAGATAGTACCAGACCATTTCATGACATGTAAGTAATCATACTCGGGGGAGGCCCCGTGCCAGACTTTACGGACAATTTTGGGAAGTGGTTCATGAGTTAAAGGTAATGCAGCGGATATCCCAGCTATCGAGCTTTCAGAGAAACTTTGCAGTCACATCAAAACCATAGAGCCAATGGACAGGTCCGATATGAAAGATTCGGAGTTGGAGAGCCCATCCAGCAATCTGTTCCTATCGGTCTCCTCATCCGGACTATTTTATTTCTTTTGGGGTATCTTTCTTCAAGGATAGATGCTGTAGATACTCCACATGACCGAAAGTTTCAGGAAGCTTTGCTGACCTGCGTCTCGTACCAGGGATTGGACTTAACTCAAAGACAACTTGGTTCCAGGCATCAGGGCAGGCAGACCGGATCACGCCTGAACCCGGGACAGTCTCGAGTTCCCCACCTCTTAGAAGAAAGTAGAGGCTATGAAATATTGAGTGAAAAGCGCTTACGCATAAACCTGAGGGGGTATGTCTGCGGACAATCCACTCCTGACCCACTTTATGACCGGCATTACAAATTCCTTTTACGAAAACAACTTTCACCTTGACATCCGTGAAACCGAGGGGCTTGATTTTCTTCTTAGACTTCTTTGATTTTTTCATCTCCCTATCCTCCCTTTGAGTACCGAAACAATACGGATAAATTCTTCTCGATCATGTTGCAAGTGTATCCTATTTTGTTAGGCCTTCTATAGTTGACCTATTAGCTAAAATGAAGATCTACTATCTTTCAAAACCTATGACCAGAGCCTCAGCATTACGAGAGCCAAAAGAGCGGATCTCTCTGGGACGGAATCCAATAATGAGTATTCATCGGGAGTGCAGAGGCTGCCACCAATCGGACCCATACCGTCAATTGTTGGGATTCCTAAAGCAGAAACAAAATTACCATCGGAGGCTCCTCCTGTAGCTACAAAAGAAACATCTAACTTTATTCGGTGAGCCTCTTCTTTGATTAAATCGATGAGCCTTCCAGTTTCTTTTGTGGGGACCATTGGAGGTCGAGTGAGACTGCCGATCAACTCTGTTTTAGTTCCTTTGATGAATTGCTTTTGGGCGATCTCTACCATTTGATTCATGACCCAATTGATTTGCTTTTGAAATTTTATACGAACATCGATCTTTGCACTCGCTGATCCCGCAATCACATTACGAGCCACACCCCCCTGGATGATTCCCACGTTAACAGTTATTCCTTTTTTATAATTTGTAAGCTTATGAAGTGAGATGGTCTTCCTCGCTAATTCTTCTATGGCGCTCGCTCCTTTTTGGGGGTCTGCACCACTGTGTGCAGTTTTTCCCTCGACCTTCATTTCAAAAATCCCAGTTCCCTTCCTCTCCACCACCAACGCCCCGTTGGGACGAGCAGATTCAAGAACGATGCACCATCTTGATTTTTTTGCCTCGGTCTCTATCCATCTTCTTGATGTAGGACTTCCCACCTCTTCATCAGAGTTAAAGAATAGAGTGATAGGTCCACAATGAATCTTCATGTCCTGAAACGCCCTTAGGACATAATACATCTGAACTAAGCTGGCCTTCATGTCTGCGACGCCAGGCCCTAAAGCCATATTTCTATTTCTAATTCTAAATGAATAACCTCCTTCCTCATACGGGAGAACCGTATCCATGTGAGTTAAAATGAGGATGCGGTTCTTACTTTGAGATGAATTTTTTGCGATGATCTGATTTCCGAATTCTTTTTGTCGGATGACTTGTAAGGTGAAACCTAACTTCCTCATCTGATTTGAAATGATGGTGCCTAACTGGTTCACCCCGGTCTGATTGTAAGTATGGGTATCCTTGTTCACAAAATCTCTTAACATCCTGATCATTTCTGGTCTTTTGCTTAAAAAATATTTTTCTAAATCTGTTTCGATGGAATAGGTCATCCTTTTCTCAAAATCCCCAAGAATTCAGCTGTCTTTATCAAAACCGCCGTGGTATCTACAATGACCACATGATCGATCCGGTCGACCCTATTCTTTGTTAAGATGATATTAAGAACACCGCACCCAGGGAGGATGACTTCAGCCCCTTTCTGGATCAATCTTTTTGATTCCTTTAGAAATTCCTCAACGACAGGTTTCGGATTGTTAAAGGCTACGACTAATTGATTTAGGGTAAGGGAGAGATGGCCTATCTCTGAAATATTTTGATGAACCCCATAGTCCCTGATATTTTCTTCAAATTTTGGAATTACCTCCCCTGTCCTTGCAACAATTGAAACTTTCCTGCCGAGTGCACAGGCATGGACCATCGAGCTTTCACCAATGAAAGCAGAGGGGATATTGATCAACTTCCTGATCTCAGAACGGCCTGGGTCAAGGGTACAGCCGACCGCAAAGACATCGTAATTACTTTTTTGCGCGACAAGCGCATTATTGATGATTTGATGATGCATGGGCTTTTTATCTTGTGGTTCAACTTCTGAATTTTTATGATCGACTCCGTGCAGATCCACCACGGTGTTAGGTAATTTAACCTCGTCGATGTGTTTTCTTAATGATCGTTCATAGACTTTCCACAAAGGATCAAACCCTATTGGAGCATCACTTTGATACCAAATCTTCATCATCACCAACGCTTAAATGGATAAGATTGTTTTAGTGCCCTCGCACTTTGATTCTCTCTTCTGGATTGATACCGAATGAGGGATCCCCATTCAGAAGGTGATTTGAATCAATTGGGTGCGCCTCCCCCTCAATCGTATCGAAATTAAACTACCCAAAGGTCAAGGGGAAGATCTTGAGTAAGGTTTTCATATCCTGTCTCAGTAACAATGAGGTTATCTTCAGGCCACATCAATGTAAGCTCTCCGGCTGGATCTTTCACACCCACCTCAACCGTTATATACATACCCGGCTGCAACTCCCGGTTCTTCTCACCCAGCCTTCTTAAAATATCGGCTGAATGAAAAATAGGAGGCTCATGACTATTAAGCCCCATTCCATGTCCACAACGGGTTGAAGGGGGAACAAAATCGCCTATCTTTTTGATACCTCTTTGTCCTGCATCCCATATGTCTGAAGCTCTATTTCCAGGTTTCACAGCTGAGAGTGCCTCTAATTGGCCAGACAATGCAGCATCCCAAAATCTCTGAACCGCCTTTGTTGGCTTCCCTATGCAAATGTTTCGTTGAATATCTGACCAATAATTTTTATATCGAGGACCTCCATCGATCCATAAGGTATCGCCCTTCATCAACTTTGTGTCGGTGGCGCCCATAATCACCACATCATATCTCCCCGGACCGGACATTAGCATCCGAGAGAAGAAGGCGCCTTCTACCAGTCCCTCTTTAACAAATTCGTAATACATCGCTTGCTCATACTCTTTTTCAGTGACCCCTTCCCGTAATACTTTGCGAGAATTATTTAAAGCTCGATTAAGTTTTTTATGCAGTTCACGAATGATATCCTGTTCAAATTTTGACTTTATCATTCTTTGATCCCATATCATGTCACATGCATCGACGAATTTAATTCTTGGGGCATGTTTTCTTATCCTTTGAAATTCAATATAAGAAAGAAATGAATTCATACTTTGACCTAATTCAATCCCCACCACCTTTGCCTTTATCTCTTTTAGAATATCAGCGCATAATTTTTCATGGTCTTGTGTATAATTGAGATGGGGAGGTCCCGCCCAGCCTCTTATGTCATCTATCCAGACTTGATTAACAGCCGACTTCTCCATAACGTAGGGGGCTATAAGTATCGGGTCTTTATCTTTAGGAATAACAAATCCAATTCGCCATCTTCTTTCAACTCCCATACCCACCTTGTTAAAGCCAGCGTAATATCTCAGATTCTCTGGGTCATAGACAACAAGGGCATCCATTTTATATTTTTTTAACAAATTCTTAGCCTTATTAACCCGCTGATTATATTCTTCCAAAGGGACATTTGGAAAATTTGGCTTGCTCATAAATTTCTCCTTTCTTTTTGAAGAGTTATAAACAATTTAAATATTTTTTATAATACTTCAAATAGAAATATTTTGTAAAATCATTTTACGACCCACAAGTCATTGGGGACATCCTTTGTTAAAACCTCATGACCCGTTTCCGTGACCAGAAGATTTTCCTCTGGCCACATGGTGACGACTTCTGGTTCAGCAGGCTCCGTATCGACAATCCCTACCTCTACTGCCACATACATTCCCGGCTTCAATTCCCTATCGGCTTCTCCCAGCCTTTCCAGACTCTCCTTCGACATAAAGAAGGGAGGTTCGTGCGTATACAATCCCATTCCGTGACCCATCACTTCTGAAGGTCGTTTTAATAAATATTTCGGGTCTATCTTTTTAAGAGCGTTTTCTCCAGCATCCCATACGTCCGATGACATTGCCCCGGGTTTGACTGCAGAAGCACAACCCAAAGTAGCTTCCAAGGCTGCCCGGTAATGTTCTTTCATCTTCTTTGTCGGCTTACCAAAGCATAGGTTTCTCTGGATATCCATGAAATATCCTTTGTGGCGAGGGCCTCCATCAATCCAAAGTGTATCGCCTTCCTTCAAAACGGTGTCGGTGGGACCCATGATATAGGTGGTATATCGACCTGGCCCTGTCATCATCATCCGACCCGCCATTGGATCTTCGTGAATCCCCTCATGCACAGAATTCTCAAAGATTAACCTATGAAATTCCATTTCGGTCATTCCGATTTTGAACTGATCCCTTGCCTTCAGCAAGGCCTTGGTAAACCTCTTGTGAAGATCTCTGATGATCTCTTGTTCATACTTCGTTTTGATCATCCTCTGATCCCATAGGAGATCTGAGGCGTCAACCCATTCCACTTTTCTAAGACCCCTTTTTATCCTCTGAAATTCCCCCCAGGAAATCTCGTTCTGGATGGTGTCATCTAATTCAACTCCTATCCTTTTTGCGCCAATATCTTTTAGGATCTGAACGAAAAAGGTCTCATGATCTTTCTCGTAGCCAAACTGCTTCGGCCCTCCCCATGGCCTTACATCCTCGATCCAAGTCGTCATCATGGCATTTTTAGCCGTAATATTATTGCTGACAAATACGGGGGCTCCCTTTCCTGGAATCACTACGCCCCGTCGCCATCGTCGGCTGAAGCCATAACTGGCTTTGATATGTCCTGTGTAATAGCGAATATTATCAATCCCAAATAGAAGCAAAGCATCGAAACCATGTTTTCCCATCAGTTCTTGGGCTCTGTTAATCCTGAGCTTATACTCCCCATAAGGGATCCCTGGAAACTTCGGCTCTTTCATTTTTGCTTCTCCTTTCGTAACAGGATTTATTTTTCAACAAGCCCAATGGCTTTAATTACCTTCCCCATCTCCTCATACCTCGACCTCCAATGGGTTGAATAATCCTTCCCGCTCAGATAGGATGCCTCGACCTGGAACTGCTTCATCACATCGATGAAAGAGGGATCTTTCATCGCCTTTTTAAAAACGTCCTCCATCTTCTGTCTAATCGCTTCCGATATCCCAGCAGGCCCATAAAAAGAGATATAGGACAATGCATAAAAATCATATCCCTTTTCTAAGATATGGGGGACATCGGGAGCATCCGGCCACCGTTTATCATTCAATGCCAATAACATCTTCAACTTTCCTGCTTTGATATGAGGAAGGACATCGATCGACCCTTGGACCACTGCATTCGTGTGGCCTCCCAAACAGGCCATCACGGATTCCCCTCCCGATTTGAAAGGGACTTGAGTCCATTTGATCCCCTCCTTCATGGCGATCCGCTCCATACAGATATGTTGAGTCACCCCGACCCCTGCACAGGCATAGGTAAATTTGCCAGGATTCTTTTTGGCATATTCAATGATATCTTCGTAAGTCTTCCAAGGGGCGTCCGACTGCACCGCTAACCCAAAATTATATTTACAGATTGCGATAATATCTGTGACATCTGCGAGAACATCAAAGGGAAGCTTACGCATGTGAGGGATAACGAGATAGGTGCCGGTGGTGGTCACTCCTAAGGTATATCCATCGGGTTTCGATTTCAAAACATAATTTTTTCCAATGGCTCCAGCCGCTCCAGGTTTATTCTCTACAATAATGGGTTGGCCTAATTCTTTCTCTGCCACTTTACAAATGACTCTTGTCACGGTATCCATCATGCCTGCCGTGCTCCAACAGACCATGGTGATCGATCTCACAGGATAAGGCTCTTGAGACAAACCGCTCGTCGCCAAAAAACAGGTGATAAATAAAAAGACCACAAGACATATTTTTGATAAAACTTTCATCACTCTATCCATCTTTTCTCCTCCTTTCTTTTAAATGATGATTCGAACGATGATGATCATCTCATTCTTGCTATGATTTTTCTATGCCTTTTCCAAAAAATTGCGGTCACCAAAAGTATGGAAGCGATCATTAAGCTTGTCGCTGAAATGGGCCGAGTAAAAAAAATCAAAAAATCTCCACCTGATATTAGAAGAGACTGACGTAGGGCATTCTCAAGCATAGGCCCCAAAATAAATGCTAATACCAAGGGCGCAGGTTCATATTTAAATTTTCTAAAAAGATAACCGACGATCCCAAAGACGAGCATCATGAAAACATCAAATGTACTGTTGTTAATGCTATAAGATCCAATAATGCAAAAGAAAAGAATCAAAGGGAAAAGAATCCGGTAAGGGACTTTCAATATCTTCACCCATAGGCCGATCAGGGGAAGATTTAAAATGAGCAACATCCCATTCCCTATATACATGCTCATGACAGTCCCCCAAAAGATCTCTGGCCGCTGTTTAAGCAAAAGGGGCCCAGGCTGCAATCCGTGAATCATCAAGGCTCCTAAAAGCAGGGCCATGACTGCATTGGAAGGGATGCCAAGAGTAAAAAGCGGAATAAAAGCTCCTGAGGTTGCTGAATTGTTAGCAGACTCTGGTCCTGCCACACCCTCGATCACCCCTGTTCCAAACTTTTCAGGGTGTTTTGATACCCTCTTCTCCACGGCATATGAAACGAACGAAGAAATAATGGCTCCACCCCCTGGCAATACACCTAAAAAGAACCCTAAAAAAGTCCCTCGAATGATGGCACCTATCGAATCCATCCAATCTTTTAAATTGGGTAATAATCCTTTAATCTTCTCTTTAAAGATCTCGAGATCGATTGATTCTTCAAGATTGACTAATACTTCACCAATACCAAAAAGACCCATGACCAGTGGCACTAAACCAACTCCATCCTCAAGATCCATTATCCCAAAGGTAAATCTTGATTGCCCCGTGACAATATCAAGTCCAATCTGGCTTAAACTAACCCCCAAGGCAGCCATGATGATTGCTTTGATCATTGAACCGTGGGCAAGATAGGTTAGGATCGTGAGTGCAAGAATCATCAAAGAAGAGTATTCAGGCGGACCAAACTTAATCGCAACGCTTGATAAGGGTTTTGCTAAAAACATCAAGATGATTACTCCAATGGTCCCTGCAATAAAAGAACCGAAGGCCGCTATTCCTAAGGCAGGACCTGCTCGGCCCTGGCGGGCCATTCGATATCCGTCCAAACAGGTGACGACTGATGAAGATTCTCCAGGAATATTAACCAAAATGGAGGTCGTCGATCCTCCATATTGGGATCCATAGTAAATCCCTGCCAACATAATAATGGCTGAAACAGGACTGATGCCGAAGGTGACGGGTAAAAGCAATGAGATAGCTCCGGCAGGGCCAATTCCCGGAAGAACTCCGATCAGAGTTCCAATGAAGACGCCTATAAAACAATACAATAAATTGGTGAAAGAGAAAGCGATATGATAACCCAATAAAATATTTTGTACGAAATCTGTCATCAGGGTCCAAATATCCCTTTTGGAAATTGGCATTTAAGCCATACGGAAAAGATGAGGTAACTTAAGATAACAGTGCAGACAGAGAAAATGAAAGGCATACCCCATCTCTTTGGCTCTTTTAGCTTAAATAGAAAGAAAAGAAATATAAAAGTGGTGAGGATGAATCCTAAAGGTTTTAATAATAGCAAATAGCCAAATAAAGCGATTAAAGGGAAGAAAAAATTCCCCCAATTTCCTTTCGCCCAAATCCTTAGACTCTCTACTTCCTCCTCTTCTCTAAATTTTCTTGAAATAGAAGTTAACGTCAGAATTAACCCAAACAGCCCCAAGAAGGCCCCTGATAAAAAAGGCATAAAACCTGGACCAGGCTTACGTAGCTCCCCTATTTTGAGATAAACAGATTGGACACAGATGGCAATTCCAAGCAGGAGCCAGAAGATGCCACTTAAATTAAGTTTTCTCATACCAATGGATAATAGACTGTCCCAATTCTTTCAAGCATTGGGGTGCCTTCGTTTCACCCTTCTATGGAAATTCAAATGTTCCTCGAGTGGTCTCACTTTTTTAAGAACCTGTTGCTCAGCATCCTCGAGATTCATTCTCGGCAAAGCAAGATCGTCTTCCTCGGTCCTTTGAAAGACAAACTCTAAAATGATTTTTCCAATTCACCAGGTTTAAATACTCCAGAGTAGATTAATTCCCTGATTTGATCTGCAATTTCTTCAAAGGTTCTTTTTGATTTAAGAGGAGCAATAAATTCGATTGGCAGGACATGATTGGTCATATATAATACATAAGACCAATTGTCAACATAAAAAATCCTAATTAGTAAAATTTTTATAGATAATTGAAAATTTAATAAATTTTGGATAGATGTAGGCACAGGGTTTAAATTTAAGATCATTTATTGTCTTTGATAGCCGAACCGTTCTTCAAAAATGGGGGCGATCAAGTTGTCTGCTGGGACATAATCGTCGGTGAGGATCACAGAATAACGTTCCTTCAGATATTGCTGGAGTCGATCTTGAGGCATGACGTGGGAGGTCATCTCTCTTTCGTCCTTCCCTTTCACGGCCTTGACGAAATCATCCATTTCCAATCTCTGGGGACTCGCCACCACCACAAAGGTGCTGATCCCGATGTGATCGTAATCGGAGCTGAGCGTGATGAGATGGACATTTCCTTTCCCAAAAACCTCTTCCAAAGTTCGGATATAGGAAGGCATGAAGGCCCCCTTTTTGAAACTGTCAATCACATTGGCCAGAAGCAATCCATCCGGCTTGAGAAGCGCTTTCAATTGCATGGCAAATTCTTTTGTGGTCAGGTGATAGGGAATCGAGAGATCGTTAAAAGCATCTCCAAATATAAAATCGTAGCTTCCTTGTTCCTTGCAGTTCATCACAAACCATCGGCCATCTTCATTGAAGGAACGAATCCTGGTATCCTCTGAGATTCCAAGATATTTCTTGACCGCGCGAGTCACCTCCGGGTCGATCTCCACCACATCGATCACCGCCTTTGAATATTTTGCCTCGACAAAACGTGGAAACGTATAACCCCCACCGCCAATGAAGAGGGCTTTAAAGGATTTCCTTTTGCTTGCCTGCCATCTCACAACTTCCTCATAGATCCGAATATATTCGTACTCGAGATAAAACGGATCATTCAGGTCCGTATAAGAATGGACGAGATGATCAAGAACCAGAGCCTCTAAGGGACCCCCTCCACTTCGAGTCGAATCCCTCTTCAACTTGATCGTATAGTAATCGCTCTCATTAAAAAAGTAGGTCTCTTCGTCCAGTGGCGCCTTAAAGGCGTATCCATAAAATGCCCATAACAAAGGAATGAGAATGGCGAAGAAGAGAGCAAGAACCTTTTTTCTCGCAAAGAAACCTCCAAAGATGAGAGCCGAGAGAATGAGGATGATCCCCACGGTGAAGAGGATTTGGCGAGTCCCCATCCATGAGATGAGGAAGAATCCTGTGGCGAATGTCCCGAGAATGGATCCGAGAGTGGAGAAGGCATAGATCTTTCCAACCACATTGCCAGTCTTCTCCAGATTGTTGAGGGTCAGTTTGACCACGACAGGCGAGATCATCCCAAGGATGCAGGAAGGGACTAAGAAGATAATGGTGGTGATCAGGAGGATTCGGATCATCAAGCTGGTTTGAAATTGGGCTGCACCGATGAGATTGGTCAGAGGCGAAATGGAGAATGCCCCTAATCCAGAAAGAAAGAGAAGCCAACCCAGGGTTGAAGACCGAGGATACCGATCCGCGATCAATCCTCCCAGGTAGGCACCAATGCTGATGCCGGCAAGGACCACACCGATGATGCTTGTCCACGTGTAAAGGGAGACACCGACATAGGGCGCCATGATCCTTCCTGCAATCAGTTCAATGACGAGCGTGCAAAAACTGGCGATAAATACAACGATATTAGCCTTGATGACCGCTTTTTGCATGTTGAGACCTCTTCTCAATTCGGAATATACTTGCAGAACCTCAACGATGTTTCGCGAAGTGCTAAATTCTAAAACTTGCCAAGGAGAACTTCAAGCGTCTTTAACCCTCAGTTCATTTAGTTTCCTTGGCTCTCGGGTTTATTGGGTTAACTAAGGAAACCAAACTGACTGGAGAAACCGAATCAACCAAGGATCATTTCCCTTTGAACTTCGGCGACCGTTTTTCGAGAAAGGCGGCCATACCTTCACGAGCGTCTGCAGTGCGTGCACTGTTGGCAATCGATTGGCTTTCGTGCTCCATCTGTGTCTCCAACGTCTCGGTCCAGCCGCTATGGAGCAACCGCTTGGACACTCCAAGTGCACGCGTCGGGCCAGCGGCAAGCTGCCTAGCAATAGCCTCTGCTTGAATGAGCAACTCGTCCTCCGGCACAACCCGGGTGACAATGCCCCACTCCAAGGCCTCCTGCGCAGAGAGCATTCGGTTAGTTAGTGTGAGCTCCAGCGCACGTCTGAGACCGACAATTCGGGGAAGAAAGTAGCTCGCAGAGCCATCCGGCGTCAGCCCAATCCGGGTGTATGCGACCGTGAACCGGGTCGTCTCAGCCGCGATGACAATATCGCAAGCGATGGCCAGGCTCATCCCTGCTCCAGCAGCGGCTCCATGGACAGCACCGACCACGGGTGGGTCCATCCGCATCATGCGTGACATGGCAGCATGCAAGTAGGTGGTTACTTCCTTAAGATAATAGGGCAGGTTCTGGCCCCGGCCACGGAAGTCCTTCAGATCACCGCCGCCGCAGAAGATCTTCCCCGCTCCTGAGAGGATGACCGCTCGAATCTCTGGATCTTCGTCACAGCGCAACACCGCATGCATCAGATCCCTGCTCATTTCTTCGTTAATCGAATTGGCTGCTTGTGGTCGGTTGAGTGTGATATGAGCGATATTGTCTCGGACATCGAAAAGAAGAGTGGAGTACTCCATACCAGCGATACCTCCTTATTCATGAAATGAGTTCAACGATTGGCAGTTTAACGATTGCAACAAGTTTCGTCAATTTAAACTTTCCTGAAAAGATCCATCCTCCCATCGCCACGGGATCGAATCCCCTTTACAAACTCGCCATAAGATATAAAATAAGAAGCAACAGGAGGGAAATCCCTTATCCTATGCCGACGCAGAAGATATTGACCCGTGATTTTCTGCTCAGTTTCTTTGCTCAATTTGCTTTCTCATCCGTTTTCTGCATCCTGATCCCCACTCTGCCAATCTACCTTTCGAGATCAGGATCCCCTGAAGCAGAAATTGGTGTTCTCATTGGAACCTTCAGTGTTTCCTCGTTAATTCTCAGGCCTTTTATTGGAAGAGCCCTCTTAAAAATTCCGGAGAGAAATTTCATGATCGCTGGGGCCATCCTTTATGCGTTCTCCTCCATTGCCTATCTTTTGGCATCACCATTTTGGCCCTTTTTTATCGTAAGAGTCCTTCAGGGAATGGGGCTAGCTTTCTTCTCAACCGCCTCATTCACATTGATCGCTAATATCAGCCCGGAGGCTCATCGGGGACAAAGCCTGAGTTACTACTATCTTGCTATCAATATCGCTTTTGTTCTGGCTCCCTACTTCGGAATGCTCCTCATTAACCTCTTCAACTTCACCATCCTCTTTTTAGTTTGCACTGGATTATCCTTAAGCTCTCTATTCATCACCACCAATTTAGAAAAAAGGAAAGTCGATCCATTGCCCTATTCATCCTTTCGGGACCAATCCTTTGTTAGTCGCGAGGCCCTCCCATCCTCCATCATGGCCTTCATGGTGAATATCGTCTGGGGGGCCATATTAGCTTTTTTCCCTCTCTATGCTTTGAGCCATGGAGTTTCTAATCCTGGCCTCTTCTTTGGCGCCTTGGCTATTGTACACGTATTAGGTCGTGCTTTGGGTGGAAAGATACTGGATATTTACAGCAGAGAAAGAGTAATACTGCCTTGCCTTATTGCTTATATCATCTCAATGGTCACCCTCGCCTTTTCCAAGACTCTTCCGATGTTTATTCTTGTGGCTGTGATTTGGGGTATTGGGAACGCCTTTCTCTACCCAACCTTAGTGGCGTATGTCATTGATCGTGCAAGTTTCTCTCGAGGACTAGCGATGGGGACATTCTCCGCACTTGCAGATTTGGGGTCGGGGCTGGGTTCAGTCATCATGGGGATCATTCTTCAATTGACGAACTATACGACCATGTTTCTCGCACTCGCATTCACAGGAATCATCAATCTCCTTTATTTCCAATTTTTCGTCAGAAAAAAAGGAGGGGGGCGATATGCCTATCTATGAATACCGTTGTGAAGACTGTGGGAAGATTTCCGAGTTCCTTTTGATCAAAAGTGATGAGACATTTGTTCCTCAATGCAAGAAATGTAAAAGCAAAAAGATGTCTCGCGTCCTCTCTAAAGTGAGAGTGATTCGTTCGGAAGAAAGCAGATTGGAGAGCTTGGCTGAGCCATCGAAATGGGCCGGTTTAGATGAGAGGGATCCAAAGAGTATGGCCAGGTGGATGAAGAGGATGGGAAAAGAGTTCGGTGAGGAGTTGGGGGAGGACGCTGATCGAATGGTGGATGAAACACTGGAAGAAGAGATGACCTCGAAATCGGAAAAAGATCTAGAAGATTAGGATTTCATGCTTCGCCCCCGAAAGCATGGCGCGAATGAAGCCATATTTTCATTCTTTCCAGTTTTTAAAAATGGGTAAAAATGGGGGACGTCCATAAATTCATAAAATTTTAATTCCCCGGCGAAACCTTCCGCATCCTCAATGATAAGGGAGATGGAGATTCTGAGGATAGTTGCTCAAGAATAGAAGTTTGCGTCTATTCTTCCTAGTCTTTCCCGTCTCTGCCTGAATTTTTCGGTCAAGAACTTTTCCTCCTCTGATTCGCAAGAAGCTGCTCCATAATTCTTTTTAGAAAGGGAGCGCAATAAAAACGATATGACATCTCAGGGAAGCACAATTATTTGGGTGCTTCCATTTTTCAGTCAAAAGCCTTCATCACATTGACTTCATTTTGAAGTCAGTAATTTTTTACTCCGGAAAAAAGAACCTACACCAGGTCTTGGAATCAAGTCTCATGAGGGGTGAATCTCTCAACAGAAAGCTGATTTAAGCCGCTTCCTTCTTACCTGATGCCTCATTAATAAATGTTACCCGAAAGGAATGAGGAAATAGGTATCGTGACCATAGGTTTTTGGGAACGTAAGATTTTAAAAATGGTATTAAGCTTATCTTCCATCGCTTTCCTTAGCCTAAAAGGGTTAAGCGTTTCAAACTGTTCTTTAAGAGAACGCTTCACCGAAGCTGAGACAGAGGGCGATTCTAAGACTCTTTGGTAAGGAGTCTTAGGCTGATCATAACGCTTAATGGCCTTTCCATCCACCAATTTTTTCTCTACCAGCTTCACGGAGGGCAAGAAGAAGTTATGGTATAGCCGCCACTCCTGGGTGTATAAGTGATTCATGAGCCCAACCAGGACGCGTTTGTCTAATCGATGGTATCCAAACCACTGCCGGACATGGGTCCAGTTTTTCTGTTCCACATGGGCGTTATCGTCCTTGTGATAGGGCCTGCTTCGGGTAAACTGTACGGGCTTATCTCTTTGGTTAAAGTGCCTCATCAGATGCCAATTCAAGAACTCCGAGCCGTTATCGCAGTCAAACCCAAGCAAAGGGAAAGGCAGAGAGTCTTCGATATCCTGGATTTGCCTAAGGACCTCTGTTTCGCCTTTGCCCCAGACCGCTCTTTGTTCTGTCCAGCCGGTGGCAATATCCACGGTGTCTATGGTATAGGCAAACTGGCCGAGGAGACTCTCCCCAGAATGGGCGATGGTATCGGCCTCCAGGAATCCTGGCTTTGTCTCATCCCATTGGTTGGTCTTAATGGGGATCTGTTTTCTCAAGAGGGTGCCGGGTTTCGTGGTGGTTCTTCCCCGGCCTCTGTATTTTACCCGGGCAGGTTCTAAAAGCCTATCCAGAGTAGCTGGTGAGATCCGTCGTAGCGATTGAACCACCTCTAAGGATAGGCTACCAAATTCTTTGACATAAGCTGGAAGCCAGAGAGGCAGAATCGCCTTCAGACGCTTTGAGCAAGGTAAGTTTGCTGCCAGCCAGATTTTCTTCAAAGGTCCTAAGACCGAAGCCTTATTATATTTTGACGGCTTGCCTCTCTTTTTAGGTTTAGGCTTGACAAAGCGCTTAAAATGATTCAGGAGTCGGATCGCATGTTTTCGGTGATAACCACAGTTTAAACAGAATTCGTTGAGGATCAGAGTCTTTTCTTTCACCGAGGCTTTTTTGTATCTTAAGTAAATGGTCTCGAGATATTCCATTCTGGCTCGTGGACTCATGACAATCCCCCTTTAAAAGGGACATTGTCGGGTAACATGAATTATGAGTCAACGATACCTTTTGCTTAACCAAACGGGTAACATTTAATGTGAGGCAATTCG
>CAZFJD010000001.1:25859-39114 GCA_964518775.1 uncultured Syntrophaceae bacterium | reverse complement strand
TATCCCCGTTTCAAATGTTCTTTCTTCTCAAAATCCTCTAAGATCGTCCTGATCATGGCGCCCTTGGGATGGTAGATGACAAGGCCCGGACCGGCTTCGTCACTGAGACTGAAGAGATCGAGTTCTCGGCCTAATTTCCGATGGTCACGTTTCCGAGCCTCTTCAAGCATCAGGAGATACTTCTCCAATGCCTGGGGTTCTGGAAATGCCGTTCCGTAAATTCGCTGCAGCACCTGATTTCTGGCATCCCCTCTCCAATATGTCCCAGAGACATTAAGTAGTTTAAATGCCCTGATCCTTCCTGTCGAAGGCAGATGAGGTCCCTCACACAGGTCCAAAAAACTTCCCTGACGGTAGAGGGAGACACGATCCGGGAGTTCTTCCAAATGTTCAACCTTATAACTCTCTCCCATTTCGTTAAACGTTTTGATAGCCTCCTTCTTGGAGACTTCCTTACGGATAAAGGAAATATCTTGCTTGACGATCTCTGACATCCTCTTCCCAATCATTTCGAGATCTTGGGGCGTGAAGGGTCGTTCGTAATCAAAATCGTAATAGAACCCTGTATCTGTAGAAGGACCAAACGTGAGCTTGGCTGTTGGAAAAAGTTCCTTGACGGCCTGGGCCATGACATGGGCTGAGGAGTGTCGCAGTATTTCCAAGCCTTTTCTTGAATGGACGGAGATAAATGAAATGGAGGCGTCCTTCTCAATGGTTCGTGAAAGATCAATCAGTGAACCGTCGAGTTGCGCTGCCACTGCCTCTGGATCGGCCAAGTCCTGAAGCTTTGTTCCTTTTGGAATCAACCTTTTTACGCCATTGGGAAACGTAATCGTAACGTGCTCTTCCATCTTTGCCCACATTGAAGCGAAAAGGCATCACCCACAGAATGTCTGAATGATGCCTCTCCCTTCTGATTTGATCAAAATGTCTGTTTTTCCAATAAATTATGCTTCACTTCTTAATAAATTGGTTTCAATGGTAGGCACGTGGGGATTTGAACCCCAGACTTCTACCGCGTCAAGGTAGCGCTCTCCCCCTGAGCTACGTGCCTCTATCCTCCCTTTTCCTGCCTTAGGCAGTCTCTCAAAAAACATTGTATCTATAACCGTCTTTTAAAATATTGTCAAGAAAATTCTTAGGTTACAGATCTATGCCGTGAATATCAATTCCTCTTTCTTCCCATCCACATCCACTTTGATCGTATCGCCTTCTCGAAATCTCCCCTCCAAAATCTTCATAGCGAGTTTGTCCTGAATCTCTTTCTGGATCACCCGCTTTAACGGACGGGCGCCGTATGCAGGGTCAAACCCTTCTTTTGCTAACCATTCCTTTGCCTTATCAGTCATGTTGAGCTGCAATCTCCTTTCAAGTAGCCTCTGCTGGAGTCTTTTCACTTGAATCTCAACAATCGCCTTAATCTCTTCGATCCCAAGGCCATGGAAAATGATCAACTCGTCAATTCTGTTGAGGAATTCAGGTTTGAAATGGGCTTTGACCGCTTCCATCACTCGGCGTCGCATCTCTTCATAGTCTTTCGCAGCGAGATCGACAATCCATTGGCTTCCGATATTCGAGGTCATAATGACAACCGTGTTCTTGAAGTCCACGGTTCTCCCATGTCCATCGGTCAGTCTTCCGTCGTCTAAGATTTGAAGAAGGATATTGAATACTTCGGAGTGGGCCTTCTCAATCTCATCCATCAGGACGATGGAATAAGGTCTCCTTCGAACCGCCTCTGTAAGAAAGCCACCCTCTTCATAACCTACGTAACCTGGCGGTGCTCCAATCAGGCGCGCAACGGAGTGTTTCTCCATGAATTCTGACATGTCGATTCTTACCATGGCCTGCTCATCATCGAAAAGAAATTCAGCCAGAGCACGGGCCAGCTCCGTTTTTCCAACACCCGTGGGCCCCATAAAGATGAAGGACCCGATCGGTCGATTCGGGTCTTGCAACCCGGCTCTCGCCCGTCGCACCGCATTGGAGACGGCAATGATCGCATCATTCTGACCCACTACCCTCTGTCTCAGCCTCTCTTCCATCTGAATCAGTTTCTCGACCTCGCCTTCCAGCATCTTCGAAACAGGAATGCCTGTCCATTTGGAGACGACCTCGGCCACATCCTCCTCATCGACCTCCTCTTTAAGCATCTTCTCGCTTTTTTGGAGCTCGGACAGCCTCTCTTCCTCCTTCTTCAGCTCCTTTTCGAGGTGAGACATTTCCCCGTATTGGAGTTCTGCCAAACGGGTGTAGTCCACTTCCCGCTCTGCTTCCTTCATCTCCTGTTTCGTCTTTTCGATCCGCTCCTTGATCTCACGAATCCTTGAGATCGCCTTCTTCTCATTCTCCCATTTGAGCCTCTTCTCCTTCACCTCCGCTTTCAGATCAGCCAATTCCTTTTCGATCTTTTGCAACCGTTCCACGGAGGCCTTGTCTTTCTCCTTCTTTAAGGCCTGACGTTCGATCTCGAGTTGCATGACTTTCCGTTGCACCTCGTCGATCTCCATCGGAACGCTGTCGATCTCGATCCTCAGTCTTGAGGCAGCCTCATCAATGAGATCGACCGCTTTATCCGGAAGGAAACGATCCGAGATGTACCGGTTCGAAAGCATGGCCGCTGCGATGATCGCTGAATCTTTGATCTTGACACCATGGTGAACCTCGTAACGCTCTTTCAAGCCTCGCAGAATGGCGATCGTATCCTCTACTGAAGGCTGACTGACATAGATAGGCTGAAATCGCCGCTCCAGAGCAGCATCCTTCTCCACATATTTTCGATATTCATTGAGAGTTGTTGCACCGACACAGCGCAGTTCCCCCCTCGCCAGGGCTGGCTTCAACATATTCGAGGCATCGATCGCACCCTCTGCTGCTCCTGCGCCTACAAGGGTATGGAGTTCATCGATGAAAAGAACGATATTGCCTGCTGCCGCAGTAATCTCCTTCAGAACAGCCTTCAATCTCTCTTCAAACTCACCACGGAACTTCGCACCAGCGATCAAGGCGCCGAGGTCAAGGGCGACCAACCTCTTGTTTTTCAATGTCTCAGGAACATCCCCTTTGACAATTCTCTGTGCCAGACCTTCCACAATCGCTGTCTTCCCAACCCCGGGTTCTCCGATCAAGACAGGGTTGTTCTTCGTCCTACGGGAAAGCACCTGGACTACACGACGGATTTCATCGTCCCTCCCGATGACAGGATCGAGCTTCCCTTTTCTCGCCTCTTCTGTAAGATCTCGGCTGTAACGCCTTAGTGCCTGGTACTTTTCCTCCGGATTCTGGTCGGTCACACGATGCGGCCCACGAATATCCTGCAAGACCCTGAAGATCTCTTCCTTCGTGACTCCGGCCCTTCGAAGGATCTGGTAAGCAGCACCCTGTTTCTCATCGGAGATAGCAATGAGAAGATGCTCTGTGGACAGGTACTCATCCGTCAACCTCTCGGCCTCTCTCCATGCCACATTGAAGATTTCATTGAGCCGACTGGAAAGGTAAACCTGGCCTGCCCCCTTCCCCGTCACCTGGGGAATACGGCTCAGTTCCTCTTCTAACTGGGACGCAATCACATCTGTATTGGCCCCCAATTTTTGGAGAATCGGGATGACGATCCCTTCCTTCTGCATCACCAGGGCCAACAGAAGATGTTCGACATCGATCTGCTGATGGTTCTTTCGTTCTGCGATCGCCTTGGCTTCTTGCAAGGCCTCTTGAGCTTTGAGTGTAAACTTCTCTATTTGCATTCTACCCCCCTGTTCATTCCCCCTAAAAATAATCATCTCCCTCTGGTTTTGCAAATAGATTTGATTAGAAAATAACGTGGCCGTGTCGGTGTTAAGTGTCCGTAACTTATTGAGATAGCAGAAATTTATGATTTAAGGATTTCTGCTAAACCAACAAATTCTTGGATTGAAAGAGTCTCCGGCCTTCTCTTGGGATCTATTCCAATCTTCCTTATTCTGGACTCTAAATCATTGGGAAGGGAGAGGTCAGAATGTCTTAGGGCATTGGTTAATGTCTTTCTGCGGTAACCAAAGCAGCCGCGAGCGACCTTCTTAAGCCATTCTTCATCGCTTGGTTCCACTATGGGCCTTTTTCTCCATTCTATATGAACCACGGCGGAATCCACTTTTGGAGGAGGAAAGAAGGCCGATGCTTTAACGTAAAAACGGATAGAAAGGTTTGAAAACAATTGAACGAAGATGGATAACGGACCATATGCTTTAGTCCCTGGAGAAGCCACCATCCTTTCAGCTACTTCTTTCTGCAACATCAAGGTGAGTGTGGAAAAGGCATGTCTGGACTCAATGAATCGAAAGAGAAGGGGTGTAGAGATCTGATAAGGGAGATTTGCAACGACCTTGATCGAATTCCCCTCTTGCTCAAAAAGCTGGTTGAAATCAATTTTTAAAACATCCTTTTTGATCACTTCGACGTGTGGAACACCTGCCAACTTCTTCTTCAGTATTTCTGCCAATGTCGAATCGATCTCGACAGCAATCACTTTCTTAGCCTTTTTCGCCAGTGCAGTTGTCATCTCTCCAAGACCAGGCCCGATCTCAAGAACCACATCCTCTTTTTCAACTTGGGCCGTCCGGATCACCTTGCTCAAAATATTTCGGTCGACCAGAAAATGTTGTCCCAATCGCTTTCTGGGTACAAGGCCATGTTCTTTCAACTCCCGTCTAATCGATGCCATATTTATTAAACCCAAATGTCAAGATACAATTTCAGCAATTAAGTTATTCAGTCATTGGGTCATTCAATGACTTAATGACTAATGACTCAATAACTGTATTTCTATAGACAAAACAATTTGAACTTTGGACTTAGTCATTTGACATTCGCTCATTAAAGGGGTAGGTTCGAAAATGCATTCAAGGATAGGGGTGACCGAATGCCTCGCTGCAAATATTCGTAGCCAACCACACCAACCATGGCTGCGTTGTCTGTGCAAAAGCAAGGGGAAGGGATGTACACTTTAACCTTTTCCTGAGAGGCTTCTTCTTCTATCCTCTGCCGAAGTCGGCCATTGGCCGCCACCCCTCCTGAGAGAACAGCCCTCCTTAGCTTTTCATGTTGGGCAGCTTGGAGTGTCTTCTTCACTAACACATCGACAACCGCTTCCTGAAAACTGGATACGATATCTCGAATGAGGTCTTTTGGATAGCCTGTCGCTGGTTCGGGATGAGCCTTTACATAGTTGACGACAGCAGTCTTAAGTCCACTGAAACTGAAGTCAAAGGAGTCCTTTCCAAGAGAGGCCCTTGGAAATCGAATGGCCTTTGGATTGCCTGTCTTGGAGAGCTCATCAATAATCGGACCTCCTGGATAACCTAAGCCCAAAAGTTTTGCAACTTTGTCAAAGGCCTCTCCTGCAGCATCATCTCTTGTCTGGCCCAACCTCCTATATTTTCCGAATCCATCCATTCGAAAAAGTGAGGTGTGGCCTCCTGAGACGACCAATCCAATGAAAGGAAATTTTGGGGATTTTTCTTCAAGAAAAATGGCTGAAAGATGGGCCTCAATATGATTGACGCCAACAAAAGGCACTCCTGTGATAAAGGATAAGGATTTGGCGAAGGAGAGGCCAACCAAAAGGGATCCTACTAATCCCGGTCCTTGAGTCACTGCAATTCCATCGATATCCCTGAGTGTCACCTTCGCTTGCTCCAGAGCTTCGGTCACCATGGGCACGATACATTCGATATGCCTTCTCGAAGCCAATTCCGGAACAACCCCTCCATACTTTTGATGAACAGAGACTTGAGAAGAGACCACATTGGAAAGAATCTTCCTTCCGTTGAGAAGAACCGCCGCTCCCGTATCATCACACGACGTCTCAATCGCCAGTAGTCGCATCTCTTGCTCCAATTAATTCCATTGGCGTAAGAAGTTGTTTTATGCAGAAAGAATACTTCAAAATACTAAGGAATGCAAACTGAAGAATTACCAACCAATGAGTTTTTTATTTCAAAACCGCTTATTATTGTGATATAATTCAATTAGGTTTTGTTCATTAAAGATGCCTTAAAAGAAGAATGATGACTTTTGACGTAACCAAAACAATCAAATACTGGCTTGATAGTGCGGTTTATGACTTTTAAACAGGAAGAAGCCTTTTGGAATCAAAATGATTTCCATACCCCCTTTTTTTCGCTCACGTCGCTCTTGAAAAATTATTGAAAGCGATCGTTGTAAAAACTACAGAAGAGCATGCGCCCTTCACTCACTCCTTAACCTTTCTTGCAAGTAAGTCTAAAATAGAGATACCAGAATTAATCCTTGACAAGCTTGCAGAGTATACAGAATTTCATATAGAATCAAGGTATTCGGACGAAAAGAAGGATTTTTACAAAAAATGTACTGAAGAATTTGCTTATCAGAAATTTAGAGAGATGGAGGAGGTTTATCGATGGTTGATCCAGAAATTAGGAATATAATTTTGCGATTCGTAAGGGCCTTAGACAAAACCGGTATTCGAGTAGAAAAGGCTGTGCTTTATGGCTTTTACGCATCTGGAAGCTTTCGTTCTGGAAGCGATTTAGACCTTGCTATTATCTCGCCTGACTTTGGAAAAGATAGGTTCGAAGAGGGGAAAAAACTTCTGCAAATAGCTTGGAGAGTTGACCCAAGAATGGAGCCTGTGCCCATATCATCAGAATCTTATGAAAATGACACGTGGATACCTCTGATATATGAAATAAGACAGAAAGGGATTGAAATCCAATTGGCGTAATATTTTTCAAAAGATAAACTCCGTTAGAAATTCCAGCGGGGCATTATTTCTAACGGGGTAAAGGTAGACTCATTTTTCATCCTTTTTTAAGAGAATTATTCCGAACTCCGAATTAATAATCCCGAACCTTTTTAACAGACTCCTTTTTTAATTGTGGTCCTCACGTAGCTTCTTCCTGAAGCCGTGTTTTTAAAGTTATCCCCAAGAATGCAACATTTCAAATGCAAGTCATCAATTTTGGTTTGAGAAGCGAAGCTATTTCTAAAGGCAATTTTTCGCTTGACTACCGATGGAGATAAAAGTATTTTCGGGAAAGATGTAGCACCGTTCCGTAGCCCAGTAAACCCATCAAACTAACCTCTAACCTTCTTGAGGAAGTCGTGAGAAGGAGGTTCTGGAAGGCGTTAATATTTACCCTCCAAGGGAACTTAACGCCCTTTGGAGGATATTAAATCTTAGCTTTGGATAAAGCCAAACCAGCAATAAAACAGCTAGGAAAAGCGTCCTGGGGAGGACGGATGGCAATTAGTCGAGGACCTCTTAATCGGAAATATGTAATGGACTTTTGAGACGTGAATCCTCGGCCCCGCAGCTGAAGAGGGGCCTCAACCCTGTATGGGAGTTTAAAATGAGCGTGAATATCCATCCGGTTATTCTTGGCTTTGACCATTGCTATATTATCCAGGGCGAGGGGACCATCATGGTCGATGGCGGGGCTCCGAAGAAGGCGAAAGAATTTATCCAGTCCTTAAGGAGGCTTTCCATCAGACCCGAGGATATCCAACTCATGATTATGACTCATGGCCATTGGGATCATATTGGATCTGCCAAAGAGATCAAGGAACTCACAGGTGCAAAAATTGCCATTCACCAACGGGAAAAGGAATGGCTTGAAAAGTCTTTAAAGCCATTGCCTCCCGGGGTTACTCCATGGGGTCATGTCTTCAAGGGAATTTTGACGATGTTTATGCCTTTGGTTCACATCCCTCCAACCCCTGTAGACTTAGTTCTTGGAGATGAGGAGCTGTCTTTAAATGAGTACGGGATTCCAGGCAAGGTGATTTACACCCCAGGTCATTCCTCTGGGTCGGTGAGTATTATATTGGATACCGGAGATGTTTTTGTAGGAGATGCAGCTATGAACAAATTTCCGTTACGGCTCAGTCCCGGGTTACCCATTTTTGCTGAAGATTTGTCGATATTAAAGGCGAGTTGGCAACTGGTATTAGATCATGGAGTTAAAACGGTCTACCCAGCGCATGGAGATCCTTTTTCGGCGGATATCATTCGAAGGGCCTTAAAATGACGGAGAACGAAAATAAATTGCCCAAAATGGGCAGGGTCAAAAATTGCTCTGCCGCTTCTCTTTCTTATTCAACCCTTCTATCAATAATCTTCTTCCCTCAGATGTTGCACCAATGGAATAGTAGTAGGTGCTATACGTAAAAACTTACTCCCTTAACTTGACTCCGATCTAAAATTTTTAACACACTCCTTTTTTGATTGGGGCCAAGGGGGATGAAATAAGCGGGGTTTGGATGCATTTATTTCAAATAGGGCAAAGGATCGACAGCCTTATTATTTTTGCGGATTTCAAAGTGGAGATGAGGGCCTGAGGCCCTTCCGGTCTGGCCCACCTTCCCGATAATCTGTCCTCTCTCCACCCTACTCCCTTCCTCAACGAGATTTATTTGATTATGCGCATAGACGGTAACATATTCCTCAGAATGGCGAAGAATGATGAGGTTTCCATATCCTTTAATCGTATTGTTGGAATAAATCACTGTCCCCGAGCTTGACGCTTTGATCGGCGTTCCAAGGGGAGAGGAGATGTCAATGCCCTGGTGTCTTTTGCTCTCTGTCTCATAAAAACTATCGGCAACTCTCCCTTCGACCGGCCATATGAAGTTTAGTTTTTTGTAAGCAACCTTCTCCCGTTCCTTTTCTTCAGGTTCTGCCACAACATCATCAATATAGACTTCAACTTTTAGTACCTTCTTCGCTCCGGGAATGAAAATGCGCTGTCCCTCTTTGATTTTGCCCCGGTCTGTAATTCCATTCACCCGGGCCACTTCATTGATATCGACTCCATAGGTTTTACAAATGCGGTAAAGGGTTTGGTGTCTCTCCACCACGTGGTAAACCCCTTTCTTTTCTGGGGGAGGCACCTTTTCGACAGCAATCTTATACTTCGCACATCCACCAATGAGCAAAATTACAGAGAGGAACGATAGCCATAAAATATTTTTTAACATTTGACTCTTACAGCCTGACATCTAACTTCGCAAGCGAGAGCCTACCTCTACCCCAGATCAACCTCCACCAAGGGAAATCTCTTCTCTCGTTCTTCGTTCATCGTTCTTTGATTACTCGCTCTCCCACCCATATTTCCCTATCAACTTAACAAATCGACAACCGCCCAGATCCTCCTTTTTCATTTCCCCTTTCGTCTTGGTAACCCTAATCAGGTCCTGAACATATGCATCCCCAACAGGAATCACCAATCTTCCATCCATGACCAATTGGTCAACCAGCGGTTGAGGAATATCCGGAGCCCCTGCGGTGACGATGATCCCATCGAAGGGAGCTTCTTCGGCCCATCCATAAGTTCCGTCGAAGATTTTAATCTCGATGTTGATATACCCCAACTCATAGAGTAACTGCCTCGCCTTGATGGCTAAGGCCCTGATCCTTTCAATGGAGAATACTCTTTCGGCCAGTTCAGCCAATATCGCAGACTGATATCCAGAACCGGCTCCAATCTCCAAAACCTTCTCGTTTCCCTTTAACTGTAATGCCTCGGTCATGAGAGCGACCATATAAGGTTGGGAAATGGTCTGTTTTTCTCCGATGGGCAGGGGGTGATCGCTATAGGCTTGGCTCTGAAGGGCCTCTTCAACAAAGAGATGGCGTGGCACCTTCTTCATCGCAGCGATGACTCTCGGATCTTTAATCCCTCTCGAAACGATCTGCTCCTCTACCATCTTCAATCTGGCTTTTGGGAAATCGATCATATTCTGAACTTAAATAGAAATACAGTCATTGAGTTATTGGTCATTAAGTCATTGAATGACTTAATAACTGAATAACCTAATAACCAAAATTATGCTTTGATATTTAGATTTTGAAATTTGGATTTTCTATTCTTCTTTCTCCGCCTTCTTTTTCAACTCATCCAGAATATTGATCGCCTCGAGAGGGGTCAGCCGATCGATCTTTAGCTTTTTTAGCTCGGATCGGATGGGATCAGGTTGCACAAATAGCGGGAGCTGTGATGGACTTTTGGGTTTTGAGACCGCAATCTTTGTCCTCGCAATTTTCGGCATCCCCGTTGCGTCCAATTCGGCCTTTTCCAAATTGGAAAGGATCTCTTTTGCTCGATCGATCACCTTTTGTGGAAGCCCTGCCAACCTCGCCACTTGGATACCATAACTTCGGTTCGTTCCTCCTTCCACAACCTTTCTCAGAAAGATGATCTCTCCACCCCATTCTTTCACCGCCATATTGTAATTCTTGACCCTCTCCTTGGTGAGGACCAATTCGGTCAATTCATGATAATGGGTGGCAAAGAGGGTTTTCGGTCTGAGGGACGAATGATCATGGAGATATTCCGCCACCGCCCAGGCAATACTCAGTCCATCAAAGGTGCTGGTTCCCCTTCCGATCTCATCCAAAACGACAAGACTTCTGGAGGTAGCCTGATTCAAGATACGAGCTGTCTCCATCATCTCCACCATGAAGGTGCTTTGGCCCCTCATAATATTGTCCAAGGCTCCGATCCGGGTGAAGATTCGATCCACAACACCTATCCTGGCCTCCTTCGCTGGTACAAAAGATCCTATCTGAGCCATGATGACGATCAGAGCCACCTGTCTTAAATACGTCGACTTACCCGCCATGTTCGGTCCAGTAATGATGAGGATTTGATGGCCTTGATTATCCATCTGAGTGTCATTTGGAACAAATCTTTCCGAAAGGCCCATTCTCTCCAGAACCGGATGCCTCCCATCATGAATGATAATCTCTTCTCCGTCGACCACCATGGGTCGGACGTAATCGTATCGGTCAGCAATCTCTGCCATGGAGGCCAGGATATCTATGATGGCAATGGCTGAGGCTGCCTTTTGGAGTCTCGGAGTGGCATCGGAAACCTTCTTCCGTATATCTTCAAAGAGCCGGTATTCCAATTGACTGATCGCCTCTTCGGCACCCAACACCTTGGCCTCAAATTCCTTCAGTTCGGGTGTGATGAAGCGTTCTGCATTGACCAAGGTCTGTTTTCTGATGTATTGGTCTGGGACGAGGTGGAGATTACTCTTCGTCACTTCGATATAGTACCCAAAGACCTGGTTGTATCGAACCTTTAGAGAAGATATCCCTGTCTTCTTCCTCTCGTCTGACTCCAGCCGAACGATCCATCCTTTCCCCTCTCTACCAATCTCTCTTAACTCATCCAGTTCTTTATCATAATTGGGTTTGATGATTCCTCCCTCTCTCACGGTCAATGGCGGATTTTCGACTATAGAGGATTCCAGGAGATCACAGAGGTCACCGAAATCCTCTATCTCTGAAGCAACCTCTTTGATGATGGGAGCATGAAATGACTGCAACGTTCTTTTCAGAACAGGCAAGCTTCTGAGTGAATTTTTTAACGCGACGAGATCTCGAGCGTTAGAATGCCCAAGGTAGATCCGAGCGGTCAATCGTTCAATGTCCTGAATCCCTTTTAAAGACTCGCGGAGCTCCTTTCTTTCAATCTTCTTTTCCTTCAGTTCGGAGACGCCCTCCAAACGACGTTCGATCTCTCGGATTTCCATGAGAGGATAGTTCAACCACTGCTTCAGCTTGCGACTCCCCATGGCCGTCATCGTCTCGTCCAATACCCAGAAGAGGGAACCCTTTTGGCCTCGCTCAAAGAGTGATTGGGTGAGTTCCAAATTTCTCTTCGATACCTCATCGATGACCATAAAATCCTGGACCTGATAGAGTAAGGGCGACCGGATATGGGAGAGCGGTCTTTTCTGATTCTCCTCTGCATAGCGAAGGACCATCTCTGCTGCAAGGGCTGCCAATGGCGCATTCTGGAGGAACGAAGCTCCCTCAATTTCGTTGAGGGTGTGAATGGAGTCGAACTTGGAATCGTCCAAAACATTGATCAATCCATTTTCAAAGGCCTTCTTAAATCTCTCAAAACAAGGATGTCCCTCAAATCCCTTCAGTAATAGAATCTCTTTGGGCTCATTACGAAGGGCTTCGTTGAGGAAAGGATCAAATCCAGAAATTTGACAGGCCTTCAATTCACCAGTGGAAATATCCAAAAAGGCGAGCCCGAAAACTTCACCCTCTGCACAGAAGCCCATGAGGTAATTGTTTTCTCCTGTCCCCAGATGAATCGAATCCGTTGCCAGCCCAGGAGTAAACACCCTGACCACTTCCCTCTTCACGATGCCTTTAGCGACCTTCGGATCTTCGACCTGGTCGCAGAGGGCGACTTTATATCCTTTCTGTAATAGTTTTGAGATATAGGTCTCGGCAGTAAAATAGGGGACTCCACAGAGAGGAACACTATCTTTTTGGCCTTTATGCCTCGATGTCAGAGCGATGTCCAGTTCTTTGGAACCGACCTGGGCGTCCTCAAAAAACATCTCATAAAAGTCTCCCATTCGAAAGAAGAGAATAGAATCCGGGTATTGACTTTTGATTTGAAGATACTGTTTGATCATCGGGGTTATAGGTTTCATTGTTGGGAACAGATAAATGGGTAAGGGTTAGGATGCCCGTTTGGTTTAGGGTTTAAGGGTGAGGTATATAAAATTGAAGACCAACGACTTAACCCCTTGACAAAACAGGCCTCTTCACCTTTACCCTTAGACTCGACTCAAGACTTTTTTAACTAATCTAACAAAATCTTTTGGGGTTGTAAAATGGAAAGAAACGGAATTGCGGATTTCGGAATGCGGATTGCGGAATTTGGACTATTTACTTGGGAGTGAAGATTTAAGAGCTTAGTGCTATAGATTATAAATTTGAGAACACGCCATGCGCTATGCCCTATGCTTCATGCGATCTACGGAAATAGCGGGATGACGTCGAGGCCCATGGTTTCAGGGTATCCCAACATGATGTTCATATTTTGGACGGCCTCGCCGGAAGCTCCTTTCACGAGATTGTCAATCGCGGTCACGATAACTCCGCGGCCATCCGACTCGTTCACCACGATACCGAGGTCACAAAAATTGGACCCCCTCACATCTTTTGTGTTGGGGATTTTCCCTTTTGGATAGATGCGAATGAAGGGCTCTTCTTGATAATATTCATTGAAGGTGTTTAGGACCTCTTCGGTTTTCACCTCCTGAGTGAAACTGACATAAAGAGTTGTCAGAATTCCCCGGTCCATGGGAATCAGGTGGGGGACAAAGGTCACCGTAACTTTTCTTTTCGCCAGTTGACTCACCTCCCCCTCGATCTCGGGGAGGTGTCGATGTTTAAAGATATTATAGGCCTTTACCCCCTTGT
>CAZFJD010000001.1:18071-25849 GCA_964518775.1 uncultured Syntrophaceae bacterium | reverse complement strand
TCCCAGGACCACATCCCTTCCCGCACCGCTGACTCCAGATTTTGAATCAACAACAATATTCTCATAGGAGATCATCCTGTTCTTAATAAGTGGAATGAGACCGATTAACGCACCCGTGGGATAACATCCTGGGTTTCCGACAATTTTTGCGTTTCGAATCTCCTCTCGATGCAGCTCAGGCAGACCATAAACAGATTCCCGGAGGAGTTCCGGACAGGAATGCCTCTGGTACCAGCGCTCATAAACCGCAGGGTCTTTGAATCTGAAATCTGCGCTGAGATCAACCACCCTCTTTCCCTTTTGATAAAAGAGCGGGACGGTCTCCATAGCGGTCTTATGAGGGACTGCTGTGAAGATAAAATCTACTTTTTTAGAAATTTGATCAACGCTCAGTTCCTCACAGTTCACCTGTAGATATTTTGGAAGGGAAGGAAAGACCTGATCAATTGAAAGACCAGCATACTTCTGGGAAGTCAAGGCTGTCACTTCTACTTGAGGATGGAGGAGAAGTAAACGTAAGAGCTCAACCCCTGTGTAACCTGTGGCACCGACCACACCCACTCTCGTTTTCATCTCTCTGGTTCCTTTAGTTTATTTAGTCTATCTGGTCTATTTAGTTCATTGGATCTATTTGTTTTATCAGGTTCTCTGGTTTCGTTTGATTAACCGAATAAACAAGAAAAACGAAAGAAACTAAATGAACTAAAAAGGGAGGCACCATGACCTCCCTTTTTAAACCATACGAATAGGGCCATGCGATTATCGTTTGGAGTATTGGGGTCTACGCCTGGCACCCCTTCGGCCATATTTCTTCCGCTCTTTGACCCTCGAATCCCGTGTTAAGAAGCCAGCTTTCTTCAAAACATCTTTAAAATCGAGGTTGTATTGGAGAAGGGCTTTCGAGACCCCGTGACGGATGGCGACGGTCTGACCTAAGACACCTCCTCCCCGAACATTGATATCCACATCAAATTGATCTCGCGTACCGGTTAGACTGAAGGGCTGCAAGACAACGATCTCATTCGTCTCCTTTCTGAAATAATCCTTTAATGGCCTCTCGTTGATGATAAACTTTCCTTCTCCGGGTTTAAGCCATACTCTTGCAATCGATGTCTTTCTTTTCCCAGTAGCATAAATGGGTTCTGTCATTATCTGATCTCTCCTCCTATGGCTCTAATGGTATCGGCTTTTGGGCTTCGTGCGGATGCTTCGGCCCGGCGTAGATCTTCAATTTCCGCAGCATCTGCCGACCCAAGCTGTTCTTGGGGAGCATTCCTTTCACCGCTATTCTGAGCATCTCTGCCGGTTTTTTTGCCAAGAGGTTTTCAGCCGGTGTCTCCTTAATCCCTCCAGGATAGCCCGTGTGATGATAATAGACCTTATTTTTCATCTTCTTCCCAGTCAAAACCACCTTCCCCGCGTTAATCACAATGACAAAATCCCCGGTATCCACATGGGGCGTGAAGGCAGGTTTGTTCTTCCCTCTCAATATCTTGGCTAATTCCGTGGCCAATCGACCAAGAATCTTACCCTCCGCATTCACCACGTGCCACTGATGATCCACTTCTTCCTTCTTGGCTTGATAAGTCTTCACTCCGTCACCTTCAACCCATAAAGGTTAAGATATGATGTAATTTATGTCAACCCTTCGACTGGCTCAGGGCAGGCCCTTCGACTGCCCGCCTTGAAGCCTGGCGCTTGGCGCCGTCGAACAGGTCAAGAATCCCGTTATCTTCCCCTTCTCCTCCTTGAGATATGCCTCTCCCAAAGGAGAACGATAGGGCTTGCGATATAAACCGTAGAATATGTCCCTGAGATTAACCCGACAATGAGGGTGAAGGCAAAATCATGGATCACGGCCCCTCCGAAAAAGAAGAGGATCAGCACCACCATCATCACCGTCCCTGAAGTGAGAATCGTTCTACCGAGAGTCTCATTGACGCTGACGTTAAAGATCGTTTCGAGTTTCTCTTTCCTCATCTTCTTGATATTCTCCCTGACCCGATCAAAGATGACGATGGTATCATTGATTGAAAATCCGATGATCGTCAGGATGACCGCTAAAACCGTTAATGAATATTCCCGATTCGTAATGGAGAGGGCACCATAGGTGACGATGACATCATGGACTAAAGCCACAATCCCACCGAGCCCATAAGCCACCTGCCTAAACCTCCACGCCACATAGATCAATATCCCTAAGAAAGAGAGCCCTACGGCCCAGAGGGCCTTCTTCTTCAGATCCTTTCCAATCTTTGGGCCTACGACCTCTACCCTTCGAATTTCGAGTGACCTATCTTTGAATCGTTCCTGGAGAGAAGTCTGGATCGTTTTTGATCTCTCGTCCAAATTTTCGGAGGTCTTTTCGACGCGGATCAAGAACTCATTTTCCCCTCCGAATTCTTGAACCATTGCATCTTTCGAACCTGTCGCCTCCAACGCATCGCGCACTTCGGAGATACCCGCTGCTTTTGAGAATTTAATCTGAATCAAAATGCCCCCTGCAAAGTCGACTCCATATCTCAACCCGCCGTGGAGAAAGATGGAACCAAGGCTAAGCAGCATAGCAATCGATGAGACCCAGATCGTAAATTTCCTCTTTCCAATAAAGTCGTAATTCGTTCCGGGTTTTATGAGTTCCATAAAAGAGGTTCACCTCTAATCCCCTCCAACCCCCCTTTAATACCTGTCTGCCGACAGGCACGAAGGGGGGAGAGGAGGGATTAAATGCTCAGTTGCTTGACCCTCATTTTCAGAGTAAGAAAATCAAACATCCATCTCGTAATGTAAACAGCTGAAAAGATATTTGCTAAAATCCCGATACAGAGTGTAACGGCAAAGCCCCTCACCGGGCCTGTTCCAAACTGGTAGAGCAGAACCCCCGCAATCAATGTGGTCAGGTTGGAATCAATAATGGTGACGAAAGCGCGATGATAACCCTGGTCGATCGCCGCCCGAGTCGTCTTCCCCCACCTCAGTTCCTCTTTAATCCTTTCATGAATCAGGATATTGGCATCGACAGCCATTCCGATTGAAAGAACTAAACCAGCAATGCCAGGAAGGGTAAGGGTGGCCCGAAAGAGAGCAAGGGCTGCCAGAACCAATACGATATTGAGGATAAGGGCAACATCTGCAATGACCCCTGAGGCCCGGTAATAGAAGATCATAAACAGGACAACTAAAATCGCACTGATCAGAATGGAGATGATCCCTTTTTGGATGGAATCCTGTCCGAGAGAGGGACCTACGGTTCGCTCCTCGATCACCCTGACAGGAGCAGGCAAGGCACCTGCCCTGAGAACGATGGCTAAGTCACTTGCCTCCTTCATATCAAATCGGCCAGTGATCTGTGCCCTTCCTCCAGCGATCCTCTCTTGAATGACAGGGGCTGAATAGACATTGTCATCGAGGATAATGGCTAACCGTTTCTTTACATTGGCACCCGTAATCTGCTCAAAGAGTTTGGCTCCAATATCGTCAAACTCCAAGGCGACATAAGGCTCATTGAACTGGGTATCGATTGCGACCCGGGCATCCTTCAGAACCTCACCCGTCATCAATGTCTTTTCCTTCAAGAGATAAGGGATCTTCTTTACGCCCCCTGTCTTGGGATCTACGGATCGCTGAAAGAGGATGATGTCGCCTTCTGGAATATTCCCTTTTAATGCCTCTTCGAGATTCCCTTCCTCATCCAACAGTTTGAATTCGAGCAAGGCTGTTCGGCCGATCAGATTGATTGCCCTTTGGGGATCCTTGATTCCGGGGAGCTGGATTAAAATGCGATCCGTCCCCTGGAGGGCGATCTCAGGTTCAGCCACACCAAATTGGTCGATCCGATTTCGGATCGTCTCCAAGGCTTGGTCAATGGCATTCTTCCTTATCTGATCGGCCTGTCTGCTATCTAAAACAAGCGAAACCCTCCAAATGCCCTTCTCAAGGGGAGTCGTAGAAAGTTCCTGCATCATGCCATAGCGTTGACTGAGGATCTTCTCCCATTTCCCCTTCTCCCCAGAAACTTCCAAAACGATCTGATTGCTCTTCTCCCTCTCCAATTTTCCAAAAGGAACTCCCTTATCCTTCAAGTCATCTCTGAGATTGTTCTTGATCCTTTCGACATAGCTCTCCACAGCCTTCTCTGCCTCTACTTCAAGAATGAGGTGCATTCCGCCCTGTAGATCGAGACCTAAATGAATCTTCTCTGTTGGAATAACCTTATAAAACCAGGGTGGGAGATTGGATGTAACAGTTGGCAAAAGGAGGAGAAGCGCAAACAGAGTGATCGCCGCATAAAGGATAAATCTCCATTTTAGACCTCTTAGCATGAAACTTTCCTTTTTGCCTCCGGCCTACTGACAGACAGCCTAACAAAATGAAACCAAGGGCGTTTTTGGCCCTTGGTGAAATCTAACATAGCCTATTTAAAGAGATTCTGCAAGAGAAAATTAGTAAAAAAGCCCAAGGATCGTTCACTTGGGCCTTCATCGTACTCTTCCGAGAATAAATCCTATCTGATATCACTCCATTTTCCGTATTTCTCCCTTAAAATGCGATGCAGAATCTTTCCGGTCGGCGTCATGGGCATCTCCTCGTCCTTTATAAAATCGACCGACTTCGGAATCTTATATCCTGCAATCTTTCCCCTGCAAAGGTCGATCAGTTCCTTCTCTGTTGCCGTCTTTCCCTGATGGAGAGTCACAACAGCCTTCACCGCCTCTCCCCATTTCTCATGAGGAATTCCGATGACAGCCACATATTTGACAGCGGGATGAGATCCCAAAACGTTTTCAACCTCCGAGGGGAAGACGTTTTCACCTCCAGTGATGATCATATTTGCTTTTCGATCCACCAGAACAGAGTATCCATCTTCATCCTGATAGGCCATATCTCCTGCGGAGAACCATTCTCCCTTGAAGGCTGCCTTTGTCTTCTCCGGATCTTTCCAATACTCTTTGAAGACATGGGGAGTCCGTGAATAGAGCTCTCCCACCTGTCCCCTCGGAACTTCATTGCCATTCTCATCCAAAATCTTGATCCGGTCCGTCCCCCAAATCTCTCTTCCAATAGAGCCCAGTTTCTTAAACTGCTCCTCAGGCCTGAGGAGCGTCACCAAACCGGCTTCTGTTGAACCATAGGCCTCCCAGAGCTCTGCATTTTTGAAATAGTCCATAATCGCTAACTTGGTATCTTTTCGCGCCGGTGCTGAAGAGATCAGAAGTTGTCGGATCGAGCTGACATCGATGCTCTTCTTCACCTCATCGGGGAGAGCCAACATCATAATGTAATGAGTGGGTACGAGGGAGGTGAAAGTGATCTTCTCCTTTTCAATGGTCTTGAGTAGATCCAGGGGATCGAAACTGATCATATTATAGACAAAAACCCTCGCGCTCACATAAGTGTAGGTAAACGAATAGAAAATCGAATTGATATGGCACATGGGCATGACCAGCATCACGCAGTCATCCGGTTTGAGGCCCATGTTGATCCCATTTAGGATATACTGGGAGATATTGCTCTCATGTGTTCTGACCACTCCCTTAGGTTTGCCAGTCGTTCCAGAGGTGTACATAAGATTCCACATATCTTCCGCGTCGACGACCACATCCGGTTCCTCAGGTGAAGCCTTTGCAATAATGGACTCGTAGGACTGATACCCCTCTGGTGTCTGATCATCGCCCCAGTAAACATAGTTTTCAGGAGGGATATTAGGGAGTTTACTGCGAAGGGCATTAGCCGTTTGAACGAAATCCTTTGCAACGAAGAAGGCCTTACATCCGCCATGGTTAATGACATATTCCATTTCAGGAGGCGCAAGTCGGAACATGATCGGAACAGTGACCTGGCCCGCTTTTGCAGCAGCTGCATAAATCTCCAACCATTCCACGGAGTTATAAGCCAGTATGGCAAACCGATCTCCTTTCTTAACTCCCATTTTACTCAGTGCATTGGCCAATCGGCAGCTCCTCTCGTTCCATTCCTTAAATGTCATCTTGCGAAACTTGTCTGCTGCTCCTTGCTTGTCAGGATACTGCATGGCCATCATTTTAAGAACGGTTCCTGCTGTCATCCACTTGCTGACTGTCATGAGATTCCTCCTCCTTTTTAATCCGCCCACCCCTCTTCGTTGATAGGAGGAAGAAGGGATGAGTTATTTGTGATTTTTGTAACATTCATTACCATCCATGAAAAATTTTGTCAAGGAGAAGTTTCTTGCTTTGACCTGTCAGCAATGACAGTGACCGAAGAGGTGAAGATATGGAGGAGCTTAGAATGGGGGATGTATATGAACCATATGAGACTGGGGACAACGTGAAAATACCAGAGGAAATTAGCATCGATCTTAATATCCCTTAAAAAAAGGGAGAGAAAATATCCTCCAAAGGAGAGCCAGTTGTTAGCGCTCGAAGGCGTAAAATTGGCCAAATAGACTCGAGAGGTCACCACTTCCGGGTGTGCAATCCGATACCCCTCAATAAAGAAACCAGACAATTCTAAAAAGAGGATAAAAACAAGGGTGGTGATGTCTTCCTCTTCTGTTCTGAGCTGACTTGGCCGGAGAATGAAACGCCGGATAATAGCCAAAACACAGCCTACCAGGATGAGGAAGCTGAAGAATTCGAGGAGAAAGTCGAGGAAGGGCCGAATCGATCCCGTTTCGAAGGCATGTGCGAAAGATAGAGCGGGTATGGTATGACTCCACTCCACCAGGTAGCCTGTGGTAAACCCTTTGATCATGTCGACAATAAATGTGGCAATAAAACCGAAGACCAGAAGCGTATGAGCGAGCCAGCGATAGAAGGATTGGCCAAATAATTTTTTGTGAAAGATGACGTCCCCGATAAGAACCTTGATATACCAACCAGGCTTAGCCCAGAAACCTTGCCATCCTCTCTTCAAAAGAATTTTTAATTTTTTCCAAGGCGGAGCATTCTCTGCCCCCTGCAAGCTTCCCTGCAAGTAAAGGCTGATTCGAAACCACATCCCCCAGAGAAAGAGGAGAAGGGAGGGAACGAACATTGCGTAGAAAATGGTATGCTTATCCATGTGTCACTCTATTTGATCTCCACCGCTATCCAATCTAACAATTCCACAGCGTAGGCTCCTCTCTCGAGATTGATCCAATGCTTTAGAGTAAGATCATTGAGGGTATATCGGGGGTAGGTTTTTATTCTTTTTTCTTCTGGATTCGCACAATCTCGGATTTTATGAATTCTTCAACGCTCTTGCCCTGCATTAAATTCTTGAGTTCCTCTTGAAGATTAGACGGGCTCACTTTAAACATCCATCCCTTCTCATAAGGGCTCTCATTAATTAATTCTGGTGAATCTTCCAGTGCCTCATTGAAGGACTCTACTTTTCCTGAGATGGGAGCGTAGATCCTTCCCACCCATTTGCCAGATTCCATGGACCCGCAGGGTCTCCCCTGCTCAATCACTTTGCCGATTGAGGGCAATTCAACGTAAACGATCTGACCTGCTAATTTTTGAGCAAAATCAGTTGTGCCCACAGTCACTGTGTTTCCTTCGACCCTGGCCCAAAAATGCTCCTTATGGTAATACAGATCATCCGGCAAAGAGTACCCTTCGACTTCCATTGAGAATCCCCCTTTCTCTTTTTTTGATTGGCTATATACTATAAAAAACTTTTAATCACAAGTTTTTTTCTTCGAGACGAAGTCCTCGATCCGTAAAGATTTTCTTTAAAGATTTTCTTGACCAATCTGGACTCGTATTATATAAAAGGATGATTTTTTCAAAGAGAATCATGGAAATTCGAACGAG
>CAZFJD010000001.1:4146-17971 GCA_964518775.1 uncultured Syntrophaceae bacterium | reverse complement strand
ACGAGGGGATGAGGTTCATGTCCATTTCAAAGGGGAAGAAGAAAACGGGTTTGAACATGGATCGGAGGACATTTCTTAAGCTATCGGCCCTCACCGGTGCAGCTTTAGGGCTGAATCGAGTCGTCAGTCCGTCCTCTGCAATGTCCTCTTCTGCTCCCCTTCAGATAAAACCTCAGAAGATGACCGAAGTGAAATGGATAAATACTTCATGTCTCAACTGCTCTGCCCGGTGTGCAATCAGAGTCAGGGTCATCAATGGTCAGGCTGTGAAGATCACGGGAAACCCTCTCTCCCTGACCTCGGAGGGGAAGGTTTGCCCCCGGGCCCATATTGGTCTTCAAGTATTATACGATTCGGAAAGGATCGGTTTTCCGTTGAAAAGAAGAAATAGAGAGAAGGGAAAGGGGATAGACCCTGAATGGGTCCCTATCTCCTGGGATCAGGCTTTGACGGAGATGGCCAACCGTCTAAAATCGTTGAGGGAGGCCGCGCAAGCCCATAAATTGCTCCTTCTTTATGGATTGAATACGAGAAGTGCTGAGGACATAATCTCCCGATTTGCAGAGGCCTTTGGAACTCCAAACCTCATCTCTGGGAACGGACTGGATGAGGAGTCGGAAAAATCGGGCAACTGGATGGCCGATGGACATTATGAGAGTTGTGCTTACGATCTTGACCGGACCCAATATCTTCTCCTCTTTGGTGCCGATCTTTTAGAATCCGGTAAACCCCTATCCCGTTTTTTAAGAAAATGGGGGAAACTCCGTCGGGAAAAGCCGAATCGCGCCAAAATGATTATGATCCATCCAAGATATTCGGTGACCGCTGCTAAGTCCGATGAGTGGATCCCGATCCATCCGGGAACAGACGCAGCTTTGGCTATGGCCATTGCCAATGTCATCATCGCTGAAGATCTTTATGATAAAAATTTTGTTCATCACTGGACGGCTGGATTCGATTTATACAAAAAATTGGTGCTCGGTCATTATAGCCCAAGGGCGGTATCAGAAATCACTGGCATCCCTTATGAGACGATTCATCGAATAGCAATGGAATTCGCCCAGGTTAAACCTGCCATTGCCTTGAGAGGGAGGGGAGCGATTAACTGGCCTGAGGGATCCTATACGAGCTATGCCATCTTCTGTCTCAATGCCTTGGTGGGAAGCATTGACCTACCGGGTGGGATCATCTATCAAGAGAATCCCAGATATAAAAATCTCCCCCCATTCGCCGAGGATCCTATTGTTAGAAAAGGGAAGGTTCAACCCTTTCTCGATTTTCGGGGAACGGAAAAATTTTTTAATGCAAAAGTGGTCACCAACCAAGTCCCTGAATCCATCTCAAAAAATATCCCCTATCCTATCGAAATGGCGATGGGGTTTCATTGCAATTTTAATATGTCTGCTCCGGGTGCAGGGCGATGGGACGAAGCCCTAAAAAAGATACCCTATTATGTCCATATCTCTCCCTTCGTCAGCGAAATGGCTCTCTATGCGGATCTCATTCTTCCCTCAACCACCTATTTAGAAGAGTGGGGTTACGATCACTCTCCTCCGGGATCGGGTTTTGCTGAGGCAAGGATAAAACAGCCTGTAGTCAAGCCCTATGGGGAGGCCAAATCTTCAATAGACATCCTCTTTTCACTGGCAAAAAGGATGGGAGGGGGTGTAGAAAGATCTTTTGGCCATATGGGTGAGGATTCGGAAGGATTCGTCAAGCACCGAACATCAACTCTGATGCCCTGGAAAGAGTTCCTTGCAAAGGGTGTTTGGATAGATCCAAAATACAATTATAAAAAGTATGATCGAATTTTTAATACCCCTTCCAAGAAATTTGATTTCTTTTCAGGAAATCTCCGGTCTTTGCTAATCAAAATGGGGAGAGGACCGGGGGAAGATCTAAATTATTTGCCCCACTATGAAGAGGCCAATTTCTTAGGAGAAAAGGAGAGATATCCTTTCATCCTTCACCCCTATCAACCTCTCATGACCCTTGAAAACGGAAGCCAGAACTATCCCTGGGCCCAGGAGATCTTCCTGCCTATGCATGGCATAGGGTGGGCGAATCTGGTGGAGATAAATAGTGAAACAGCCCGGCGCTTAAAACTAAAGGACGGGGAAGAAGTATGGGTAGAATCTCCTTTTGGAAAAATCAAGGCGAGGGTGAAGTTTTCGGAAGGCCTCCACCCTCAGGTGGTCGCCATCGCCTGTGGACAAGGCCATTATTCTTACGGGAGATGGCAAAGGGAAATTGGGGTGAACCCCAATGGGCTCATCGGTGTGGACTTCGATCGGATCAGTGGCCAAGCGGCCTTTTTCAATACTCGGGTGAAAATCTATAAAACATAAGGAAAAAAGGATATGCCGAGATGGGGAATGGTGATCGATCTCGATAAATGTACGGGCTGCCAGGCCTGCACAGTGGCCTGCAAGGAAGAAAACAATGTCCCTCACGGTTCCCCTGAGGAGCAGAAGAGGGCAAGGGAGATTTACTGGCACAAGGTGATTGCTGTGACCCAAGGGAAATATCCTCGGGTCCACACAGAACTCATCCCCATGCCCTGTATGCATTGTGATCAGGCTCCATGTGTGACCGTATGCCCGGCCAAGGCGACCTATCGCAGGGAAGACGGAATCATTGTCCAGGATTTTAGAAGATGTATTGGATGTAAATATTGTATGGTCGCCTGCCCATACGGGGCAAGAAGTTTTAATAATAAAGAACAGGAAAAAAAGGCCTACCACCGTCAAGATTCACCTCCTGATCGTAGCGTTTGGGGGCAATGGCCATTCCCCACTCGAACTCATGGTGTTGTTGAAAAATGTACCTTCTGTTTTCATCGAATCGATCAGGGATTAAAAGAAGGCAAAAAGATAGGGAAAGAAGTGGTGCCAGCCTGCGTGGAGGACTGTCCAGCAATGGCCCGAAGTTTCGGAGATTTAGACGACGCCAGTAGCGAGGTATCCCGCCTACTGTCTTCAAGGAGTTGGATCAGACTTCGGGAAGATCTGGATACAAAATGTAAAGTGTATTATCTCCTTAAATGAGTGGTTTCTGATGAGGCTATCCTATACACCCATTGAATTCAGATCTCAAGATTTTTACATACTCAGTGCAATTCTCATTGCCTTGACGATCACTGGATTTAGCTGTTTTGTGATCAGCTACCTGCATGGTCATCAGGTGCTTGGAACCAGTAATGCCATTCCCTGGGGGATGGCCATTATTATCACCATTTATCTCATAGGACTTAGCGCCGGCTCCCTCATCCTTTCCTCTCTGACCTATGTTTTTGGAAGAGAAGAATATCGACTGATTTCTAGGATTTCAGTTTTCCTGGCCGTTGTGCTGATCTTCGGTGCAATGGTTGGGATTTCTTTAGATTTGGGGAGACCCGAGAAGATCTGGCGACTATTCATCTTCTTTGTTCTGAACAATATGCGCTCGATGTTTGCTGTGAATGGAATTCTATACGGAGGATATTTTGCAATCTGTCTCATCTACCTCGGCGTCATCTTTGCGGAGAAACCGGAGTTAACCAAAAAGATAGGTATCCTGGCCATGATTTGGGCAGCGCTGGTTCATATGGGGACAGGGGCGATATTCGGTTTCATCGCTGCCAGACCCATCTTCTACTCATCCATAAAGCCCTTCGAATTTGTTGCTGCAGCCATGGCCTCTGGACTGGCTCTGTTGATCATCGTGGTTGTATTCGCCTTTAAGTTTGCAAAAAGGAAGTTTAGAAAAGAGCCATTTTTTTCACTTGGCAAGTTGCTGCTGGCCTTCATCATCATCCTTGCTGTTTTAGTCTTCATCGATAAGTTGACCCATCTTTATTCACCCCATCGAGAACCTACGGTATGGCTTCTGACCGGACCTTTTTCCTCGATTTTCTGGGGATTACAAGTGGGATGCGCCTATATCATACCTATCCTTTTGTTGAGCCATCCCCGATTCAAAAAGACCATTGGAGGTTTAATGGTAGCATCCTTTTTAGTGGTGATTGGTATCTTTTTTGAAAGATTCACCTTGGTCATTCCTGCAACCGCCCATCCCATGCCTTTCTATCCTGGTAAAATTGAGGGAATCTGGGGCGAAGTGGGTCATTTTCCTTTAACAGCCATTGAATCGCTCACCTCTCTCGGGATATTTGCCATTACGGGATTGCTTTTTATCCTGGGGTTGAAACATTTAGAGCTCCTACCGATCATTGAGAGGAAGGAGCCAACCCCTGCATCGGGAGAGAAAAATGGTTAGAAAAAGCAAGGTAAAAGGATAAGCCATTTTGAGAAATAAGTGATGGAAACCACTTTCAGACCAATAGCCATTCTTGCGGAATTAGCCATATTGATGGCCATTATCTACTCCCTTTTCGGAGGGGTTAGGTTGGCTCTGTTCGACCTCGGCTTAGATCATAAGTACCACAAATTTATAAAGATGACGTTCATCATCTTAGGAGGCTTAATGATGTCATTTTTTGTTGCCCACCTGATCACCTTCTACCCTCGCATATCAATCCTGTTGAAATATCGAGGATGACGAGATGGATTCTTTGGCTCTTAGGTTCTGGGCATCTCAAGATGCTTATTTCATCAAAATATTTCTGCCAATTCTCATCGGTTTTTCAGTTCTGTCTATCGGGCTCATCGTCCTTTTTGCCTTCAGTTTTTGGAGGCAACATTATCGGCTCTGGCACTTGGGAAAGCCGGAGGACTGTTCCGGTCATTGGGCAACCCGATTGAAGACGGTCTTCGCCGTGGCCTTTGCCCACAGGCGTATCTGGAGGGAGCCCTATCCAGGGGCCATGCACTTTTTGATTTACTGGGGAGTCCTCCTCATCTTCCTGGGCAAAATCGTCAGGCTCTTCTCCTATCCTATTGGAGTGACGACACCCCCCCAGCCTCTCTTTTTCTATGCCTCCTTCCTTTCTGAAATGGGTGGGGGAATGGCGATTGTGGGTGGACTTTTAGCCGTTGTCCGTAGGTATCTCTTCAGGCCTTCCCGTTTGGATACAAAGCCTGATAACCATTTCATCTATATTCTGGGATTTGTCATTCTACTGACGGGATATCTCATCAAGGCCTACCGGATGGTGGCTGTTGGGCTTGACATCCCTCCGGATTGGATCTCCTGGGCACCTGTGAGCACTCTCATCGCCCCTTTCATATTGATCCTGCCCTCCGAGTCTTTGAATGAACTGTTAGTGTGGCATCGCGTCTTGATACATGTCCTACCCACATCCCTCTTTATCATATACGTCATCGCCAGCCGTTCCGGCCTGAAACATCTCTTTCTGTCGCCTCTCAATATATTCTACCGTTCCCTCAAACCTAAGGGAGCCCTCAACCCTATACCCAACTTCGACGAAGCAGAGACCTTTGGAGCAAACGAGATCTCGGAGTTCACCTGGAAACAATTGTTAGATCTTGAGGCTTGCACCCGTTGTGGAAGATGTCAGGACCAATGCCCAGCCCATTTGAGTGAAAAACCTCTTTCTCCTAAAAAGGTCATACTGGATCTGAGAGCTCATCTTCATGAAAAGGGTAAGCCACTGATTTGGAATCAATCCCTAAAGACGGAAGAAGGGCCCTCTCTCGCCGGTGAGGTCATCTCCGAGGATACCCTCTGGGCCTGCACTTTCTGCCTCAATTGTTATGAGCAGTGTCCCGTCTTCATATCTGCCTTCGATAAAATTATCGAGATGAGGCGATATCTCGTTCTCATGGAGACTCGCTATCCTTCTGAGCTTCGAGAGGTCTTTCGAAACCTGGAAAGGAGAAGCAATCCGTGGGGGGTCGAAAGACGTTTGAGGGCTGACTGGGCAAAGGATCTTGGCGTCAAGACTCTGGCCGAAGATCCAGAAGTGGATATCCTCTACTATCCCGGATGTTTCAAGGGGTTTGATGATCGAAACAAACGGGTGGCCATTTCCATGGTGAAAATCCTTCGAAGAGCCGGAGTCAAATTCGGCATTCTGGGGAGTGAAGAGGGCTGCTGTGGTGACCCAGCCCGCAGGATCGGAAACGAATATCTTTATAAAATGGTAGCGGAGGCCAACATCGAGACCATGAACCGATATCAGGTGAGGAAGATCCTGACCACCTGTCCCCACTGTTTCAATACCCTTAAGCATGAGTACCCTCAATTTGGGGGGAGGTTTGAGGTCGTCCATCAGACGGAATTCCTAAGTGACCTGCTTGAGCATGAAAAATTGAAGTTGAAGGGAATAGATCCGGTCACCGTAACCTATCACGACTCCTGCTACCTCGGCCGTTACAACCAGATTTATGAGAAACCCCGGAGGATCCTCACCTCTATCCCAGGAGTGAGTATAAAAGAGATGAAAAGGTCTCGTTTTCGAAGCTTCTGCTGCGGGGGTGGCGGAGGAAGGATGTGGATGGAGGAACATCTTGGGAAGAGGATCAACGAGATGCGCATCGCCCAGGCATTGGAGTTGAAACCGGATGTGATCGCCACGGCCTGCCCCTACTGTCTCACCATGTTAGCCGATGGGCTCAAAGCCAAGGGGATGGAAGAGTTGGTGAAGGCTTTTGATATCGCAGAGCTCTTGGAAAAATCCCTTGCTGACGAACCCCGTTAGGCCTCGCCTATCTTACTCAAAAAATGATTGAAAAGCGGACCTTTCTATCTTATAAATTTTCTGAGACCTGAATTCTAAATCGAAAAGGGAGGAGCGATCATGGATGACCTTCAGAAATTGATCGAAATCGTAGGCGAAAAGAATGTGAAGACGGATCGGATCGAACGCCTCTGCCATTCCCGAGACATGTCTGTCCATGAATGTGTCCCGGACGCCGTGGTTTTTGCAAAGACGACGGAAGAGGTCTCAGAAATTCTTAAATTAGCCAATGACCGTGGTATCAAGGTGATCCCCCGAGGATCGGGAACCAGTACCACGGGAGCCATCCTTCCCTGTTTTGGGGGCATCATCCTCGATGTGAGCCGGATGAATAAGATTAAAGAGATTAATCGAAAGGATGGCTACGCCATTGTGGAGCCCGGAGTGATTTGTCAGACTTTAAACAACGCCCTCGCCCCTACGCATTTCTTTCCTCCCGACCCTGGAAGTGCCACCATTGCCTCCATCGGCGGAATGGTCTCGACCAACGCAAGCGGTAACCGAGCGATCAAGTACGGTACGACAAAAGATTATGTCATGGGAATGGAGGTCGTCCTGGCTGACGGAAGAGTGATGAGAACAGGCTCAACCGCTCCTAAAACTTCTTCAGGTTATGATCTTGCCCACCTCTTCTGCCGGGCAGAAGGGACTCTTGGCGTGATGACGGAAATCACAGTAAAGATCCTGCCCATGCCTGAATACATTGCTTTTGCCCAGCTCTGGTTTTCCACAGTCGAAGATGCAGGAAAGACAGCCGAAGGTATACTCACAGGCGGTATCCCTCTCTCCTCCTGTGAAATTCTCGACCGGCTCTCCATCGATGTGGTCAATAAAGCCATGGGACTCAACATTCCAGATAACGTGGGATGTATCCTTTTCATCGAGATCGATGGAAATCGGCAGGCAGTAAAAGAGAATATACAGAAGATCGATAAGATCTCGAAGGACTGTAATAGCCTCGGCAACCAGTGGGACGACGATCCCGCAAAACGTCTAAAGATGTGGGCAGGCCGTCAAGGTCTTGTTCCCTCTCTCTCTAAGGTGAGGAGGGGAGCAAAACTAATCCCTCTCGTGGAGGACTTCGGAGTGAGCATCTCCAAAATACCGGAGATGATCCGTGAGCTTCAAAAGCTTCGTGAGAAGCATAACTTTCCCATTCCTGTCTTCGGCCATATCGGCGATGGCAATCTCCATGCCGTTCTGATTATTGATGGCCGAAAGAAAGAGGAGTGGGAGACAGCCAAAAAAATTGCCCAGGACTTTATCGATCTGACAATGAAATATAAAGGGACTCTGACAGCAGAACATGGAATCGGTATCGCCAAAGCTCCCTATATCCACCACGAACTTGGGGTCAGCCTTGATGTGATGAAGAGCATCAAGAAGTCCCTCGATCCAAAAAATATCTTAAACCCCGGCAAATTGGGCCTCGACGATACTGCAAAAGATATCTTCGACTACTTCACTTATAAGGAATTCATCGAGAGCCCGGACAAGATCCGGAGCTTCGGCCAAGCGGTTGACGATGAAATCTTTGCCTGTATCAATTGTGGTTTCTGCCGTGCGGGTTGTACCGTTTACGCAAGGACCGAATTGGAGTCAGAAAATGCCCGAGGCAGGGTGATCCAGGCCTACTACATGATGAAGGGTGTACTCGAGCCCTCGAAAGAGGTAGCGGACAGATTCTACCTCTGCACAACCTGTCTCAACTGTAAGGCCACCTGTCCTGCGGGTGTGGTCGTCTCTGAAATTGTGGAGGCCGGTCGCCGAAGACTGGTGGAGGCTGGATTCCTTCCCGACATTCACAAGTCATTGATGGACAATCTGAATGCAACTGGAAACCCATTCGGTGAGCCGAAGGAGAAGCGGACCGACGTCTTTCCATCAACCTTTAAACCCAAGAAGGGTCCTGTCGACGCCCTCCTCTTTTCAGGATGCGTCACCTCCTATCAAGACATCAACATCATTCCGAGCATCATGAAGATTCTGGATAAGGCAGGGATCAGCTACACCGCTCTCGGAAAGGACGAGAACTGTTGCGGATATATCTCCTATCTGGTGGGAACAAAAGAGTTCAAAGAGGTGGCCGAGAAGAATCAGGAGGCCTTCTCAAAAGTGAAGCCCAAACAGATCCTCACCACCTGTGCAGGTTGCTATAAGACCTTTAAGGATCTCTATCCCAAGTATGTCTCCTTCAACACAGAAGCGGTTCATGCGATTGAATATATCGATCGCTTGGTAGAGAATAAGAAGCTCCAATTTAAAGATGGAAATCCGATGAAAGTGGCCTATCACGATCCCTGCGATCTGGGCCGCCACCTCAACATCTTCGAACCGCCCAGAAATCTCCTGACGAAGATTCCAGGAGTGACCCTGGTGGAATTTAAGAATAATAGGCTTCTGGCCAAATGCTGTGGCGGTGGAGGAGGAATGAAGGCATTCAATACCGAGCTTTCAGGGGAGATCGCCTATCAACGGATGTTAGAGGCCCTGGATGTGGGTGCAGATACAGTCGTCTCGGCCTGTCCGGCTTGCAAGTCCAATTTGCAACTCGCTGCAGCAAGACTTCGAAAGGAGAAAAAAAGCCGGATCAAAGTGATAGATATTACGGAGTTGGTGGCAGAAGCATTAGCCTAAAAAAGCCTGTTTCTCTGGTCTATTTTGTCTGTTTCGTTTATCTCGTTCGAATCCAAGAAAACCAAAGAGACCAGATGGACGAGATAAACCTTTTAAGGGAGGAGGTATTCTTCCCAGATCTCTTTAAATCGTTCGAACATCTCCCGAAGTTCATAGAGAAGGGCCATTTCGCTGAGATAATCTTCGAGGGAAATGGCCCCTGCTGTTTCTTTAAATCGCTGGCATTCTGCTTCTATCGAGGTTCGAACGATATCACATCCGATGACTTGAGTCTGTCTGGCATCAATAGGAAGACGGACGTGGGGTCTCCCTTCTCTGTCATAATACCTCATATGGATACAGCGAAGGCACCTGGTCTTTCTCAATCGAATTGCCCTATTAATCTCTTCATCCAGCACTTCACGGATCATCTTCTTCAGCAGAACAGCTCTCTCCTTTACAGCGATCGCCTGTACCAATCGGACAATATCTCTCTTGGCCTCCTGTATCGATTGGGACTCAGCCTCCCTGATTAAATGTGGGGTAAAGGTCCTTTCCAGTCGCAACAATCTGACCTCTTGGCAAACCAGATTCCTAATCCCCAACCTCAAGGCTTCTCTTGATTCCTTCTTTCTTCGTGGCATGGAAATCTTTTAGCAAAAATAGGCAATCTCTGCAAGTCCCTTGAATCGACCTGCTCCACAGAATTCTAAGGATGCTTGCAGATGACGTTAAGCAGGACCTGACGCTTTTCTTGCTTCACCGTTCTCACCGCCCGTCTCAGTGCTGGGATGATCTCCTCTGGGTCTTCTACCCTTTCTCCATAACCTCCAAAGGCCTCGACTACCTTCTCATAGGCAGGCGATGGTTCAAGATCACAGAGGACGAAATTATTTTCCTTCACCGCCCACCCTTGAGGGTGAAGGTCAATGACCGACCTCTTCACAGCATCCCAGCACTGGTTGTTGAAAATCATCACCACCACAGGAAGGTTTTGGGCAACAAAATGACAGGCCGTTGGAGCGGAGAAATGATAGGTTCCATCTCCCATGCAGATGATCGGGACACGCTCCGGCCGGGCCAGCTTGACCCCCAAGGCCGCTCCGAAGCACCATCCCAGGCCGCTGGACATGGGTGATGCGAAGAAAGAACCCGGTTCATCCATTGGAACCTGATGCACCATGAGGTCATATTCGTTGATGAGAACCGTGTCCTTATCCTTTACTTGACCCACACAATAGGACAACCACTCCATATCAATGGGACGAATATTCTTCAACGTTTCAGCCCTGGCTTTCCAGCCTGCTCGCTGCGCCTTATGAGCTTCAGCCAATCGGTCAAACCTCTCCTGGATGGCCTTTTCTTTTTTTCTTCGATAGACAGTAAGGGCCTCTCTCAAAGATTTTAGTCCGATTTCCAGATCAGAAGAGATAGGGATATCGACAGGAAAGGTGCGGATTGGGTAACGTGAGAAAAATGGATCGATCCCCATCTGGATCACCTTGGCACCAGGCATGGGTTTGACCTGAATAGGAAACCAAGGAACATCGCACTCAATAACTAAAATGACATCCGCATTCCCTACGAATTTCGACGAATCGAATCCGAGATGCATTGGGTGCTCAGTAGGGAAATTCATATAATGATTACCCCTGGCAATGGTAACCGGAATAGCGAAGGATTCGCATAGCTTTACCAGTTCTCTTACTGCTGCCGGGTTCTTCCCTACCATGGAAGTAATCACCAAAGGATTCTTTGCATCTCTCAGCAACCGAGCAGCCTTACGAACGGCATCTGGATCCGTCCCTGGCTGGGCATAGAACCTTTCAGTTGCGGGTGTGTAAGTGAATTCCTGATGTTCTTCTGCCAAGACCTCTCGCGGTAAACTCAGGTAGACCGGCCCTCTGGGTTCGGACATGGCGATGTTCAGGGCTCTATCGACTACTTTCTCGACTTGAGTAAAGTTCCTCAGCTCATAATCCCATTTTACGTACTCCCGCAACATGGATGCCTGATCAAAGGATTCCTGCGCCCAGTGAACGAAGATGTTTCGTCCTCCTTTGACTTCTCCTTCGGTAATCGGTGTCCTTCCAGCGGTGAAGATTAAAGGAACGCCCGCTCTGGAAGCATTGATGATTCCAGTTAAACCATTTGAAGTTCCCACATTCACGTGTACCATCACCACTTGGGGTTCTCCGGTGACCATCGAATAGCCATGAGCCATGCTGACCGCTGCGAACTCGTGGGGTACGAGGACGGGTTTAGGAAAATATTTCCCTTCTGCATGGAACCGTGCAAAAGCATCGATGAGGGGAGCAAAGTCTGTGCCTGCGTTGCCGAAAAAGTACTTTACCCCTCGATCTCTGAGTAGCTCCAGGTATGCCTGAGCGACATTATCAATAGGGATCGTGATCGATTTAGAAAAATTTTTCTTAGGACTCTTGACGTTTGCCATAGGGTCTCTCCTTTTTATAGTGAAAGAATGAATAGCTATCTTATGTGCCTAAAGGCGCTTAGGGACAAAGGTCGAAGTAGATTACTAAATTTATGGAGAAAACACAACCCAAGTTTGTTGTCTAAGAGATCATGGGTTTCTGCGTAGGAGGGTAATTTGTGAAAATCTTCTGAACGGAGCAGGTAACGTTCGCCTGTAGGCGACCTTCGAACGTCAGCAAACATGTGCCGAAGCGAGCCGAGCACCGGAGCCGTAGGCTTGCCGAGCGGCGTGGAACGAAATGCTTACATCCTGATATCTTCGGAGCCGCGTATAGAATCTTCTGAGATTATGTTGCCGAACACTCTTTCCGGGTCATTTTTTCTCGGTCAGCTCAAGATAGATGACTTCAACGAGGCTCATCCAGCGCATGCCTCGGTCTTCGACATTAAAGATCCTTTTGACTTGCTCGAGGGGTTTTCCTTCTTTCACCAAGGCCTGAATTCTGATCTGCTTTTCTTCGACGCTTTGAATCAGGTTCTGGATATCTTTCTTTGTTGCCAAGTCGCCATGGCCGTGGACAAATATCTCAGCATCCAGGTTCAGGATGGCCTTCAACACCTTAACCAAACCGAAGGAGCTTCCGTTTTTGTGGCGATGGATAAGCATATCTCGGCCGATAAAGATGAGGTCACCGATAAAAGCTACCTTTTCGTCGGGAAAATAGACAATGGCATCACCGTCCGTGTGCGCCGACCCGAAATAAAGAAGATCGATAGGCGTTCCTCTCTCGATACCGCCAAGATAGAGGCCGAGCCTATCGGAGAAAGTGATGGTCGGAAGGTAGGCACGTTCCCGGGCCGATTGAAAGGCCTTGGACATATGAACACGAGTCTTCTCATGGGAAATGATGCTTATCCCCTGCGGGAAACCCACCAGACCGTTGACATGGTCTCCGTCGCTGTGGGTGAGAGCGATGTAACTGACAGGATGAGGAGTCAACTTCTTGATTTCCGCAATCATCTGCTTGGCTGTATCTTCGGTCATCTTAGCATCAATGGCCAGAACCTCCTTTTCACCGATAAAAAATCCGGTGTTGGCGCCCATCCCGCTTTTAACCTGATAGATGTTTCCCCTGACATTCTGAATGGAGATGAGCGAGAGTTCCTGCTTCAGCGGCTGTGCCTGCTGCGAACTCTGCTGCTGAGCCAAACTCTGCGAAATAAAACTCAAGAAAAGAAGACAGAAAACCACATAGGCAAAAAAGCGCTTCATGGCTACTCCCCTCCTGCGTCAAGGCCAAGCCCCAATCCTTGATCCCTGTGTTTCTTATTTTATCATGTTATCTGCCGATGCGGGCAAAATATTCTTTTCAATCCCCTCTTCAATCTGTCCCATGTCAAGGGCTGACCCCTAACCCTAACCCCCCTAACCGAGCGAAATATTGAAGCATCTTTTGGAAATCCTCCGATTGGAGGGGATCGTTCTTCATTGCAAAGAGATGAGTTTCGCAGGAGCAATCAGAAGATCCAAAGCCACGGATGCTCCATTCAGCGATTTTTGATAAGACTTTAGCAATTTCACATTCGAGGCGAGTTGAGGACCGGATCGCTAGGACAGCATGGAATTCAGACACAGCTCTCAGTTCATCGATATGCCAGTGGTGTTTTTTTCTTATGCGTCGGTGCCTCTCCATTCTCTTCGACAAGTTGGCCATGGCTGATCCTACATAGATATAAAAGCCTTTCCTGAAAGAAATGACACCCAATTCCCTTACCCTGATCGTCTTCCTCCGCCTGAGATTCAACAGCAGTAGATAACTCCCTCGATCCTTAGCTCCCTTCTCCATTCGACCATTCCTTTTGGACTGAATTGTTAATAATACATTCTTAACTCAACCTCACCCCACGCACCACGTAGGGTGCATGACTGTCCTGAACCTTACATGGTTCAGGGCCTCCTCTCTCCTGAACGAAGAGGGAGAATGGCCGTAGGAACTGACTGAAGAGGAAATGATTTCAAATTGAAAATAGACAGAGAAAATAATAGAATGGTTCCCATGATTCGAATTCCGACGGCCACGTTAGAGGGCAAAAAAATTCCCAGGGTTATCTTTTCCCTCCGGCCCTTCACTC
>CAZFJD010000001.1:0-4136 GCA_964518775.1 uncultured Syntrophaceae bacterium | reverse complement strand
CCTCTATGAGAACGATTTACGGAATAGGTATCGGATGTTTCGATCTTCCCTCATTGACGCACCTTGAATCTTTCAGAGAGTTGAGGCGTTTGACTAACGATGAAACCCTCATAGGCATCTGTCATATAGAAGCCGAGAAGGGGGTCTCCTTTCTGGGAAAGCCCCTTCGTCAATTCGAACCGAAGATCTTATCGACGATCAAGAAGAATCTCCTCCTCCCTCAAGCAATTCGGAATTCATACCGAATCCCCTTTTCTTCAGAGGTTTTCACACAAAAGGAGATTGACCGGATGAGCTTCGACCCTTTCCGGTTTGATAAGGCCCTTGCCCTTTTCAATCCCGAAGACTCTCCATTCCTTCTTTTAGGTGAAGGATATGGGGATTGGCTTTTGGCCCTCGGCCGAATGGACCTTCTCAAAGAGATGGTCCAAAGGGTCAGAGAAAAGGGGTTCATCCCCATCTTCTCGGGTCAATGGGCGACTTTTGTCCTTCCAAAGGCAAAACCACTCGATGTCGCAGCTTACGCCATCCCTATCAACAAGAGATGGAGTTTCTTCGATCTGACCCATGCCTGCGATTTGATCAAAAAGTTTGACAGGCCTGTCATCAGCCTCAATCCTTTAGCCGATGGAAAACTTGTGAGGAAATCCGAAGAGGCTTTCTCCTTCCTCTTTGACGAATTAAAAATTCATTTGGCAATTGCAGAGGTCTCTTCAGAAAAAGAGGCAATAAGGATGATCGAGGTCGTGAGGAAATTCCCCTCCCTTATCTCCCGCCGAAAAGCATGATGGCCCCTGCGACAAGGGGAATGGTAAGGTTATCGTCCACTCTGATCGGAAGGATCTCGATCAGTGTGGCTCCTAATGCCGCTCCGCTTCCTGAAAACCGATCCAACTGAGGGTAGACCCAGACGATTAAAAGGGAGGTTAAGAAGAAAGCCATGCTCCCCTCAAGGGTTTTACCAAAGATCCGAACCCTTCCAATCCACTTTCCTACAAGGGCTCCAGCCGTATCGGAGAGGATCAGGATGAGCAGGCTGGCAATCGCAATCGATTTTGGGAAGAGGAGAATGGTTAGGATCGAGGAGAAGAGAAAATAGGTGGAGCCCATCAGGCCCCCTCTCTCTTCTTCTCTCAGAACCCTTCCAAAGAAATGTCTCTGAAAAATGGAAGCCAAACCAGAGTGAAAGTGGCGAAGAAGATCGACAGATAGATAGAGCAGAAAAAACGGAACGAGGAAGATGAGAACGATCTTTTCGGAGGTGAGGCCATATCCGAGAGGAATGACAAGCGTGGTCAGGTGGACAATCTTACGTTTGATCTCAACGCCGGTGATCATTTCAAGACCAGGAAAAAGTCATTGAGTTATTGGGTCATTGAGTTTCATATATTTTGAAATGTTTCTTTGCGCTTTGAGCTTTCAGCTTTGAGCTTAGTAATCTCCTCCGGCGTGAGATAACGGTATTGACCGGCTTGAAGATTTCCCAGTCTGAGGAATCCGAATTCAATCCGTTTCAATTTCAGAACGGGGTGGCCGATCGCTGAAAAGAGCCTCTTCACGAGTCGGTTTCTCCCCTCAGTGACCACAACCCGAACCCAGCTATTTTTCTCTCCTCGCCGGAGGATCAAGGAGGAAACCACTCTCGCCCTTCCATCCTCAAGCATGATCCCCCTCTTGAGCTGCGTCATTTTTTTCTCATCCGGGACTCCTGCCACTTTGGCCAAATAGATCCTTGGGATTGAAAACCTTGGATGGGAAAGAAAATGCGCGAGGTCACCGTCATTCGTCAGAAGGAGGAGTCCCTCCGCATCAAAATCGAGACGGCCCACTGGATAGACCCGATATTTGATCTTATTGAGGAGATCCATGATTGTCGGCCTCCCCTGTGGATCTTCGACCGTGGAAAGGTATCCTCTGGGTTTATGGAGAAGAAGCGTGACCTTCGGTTCGAAACGGGAAAGCCTCTTTCCATCGACCTTGATATGATCTTTGAAGAGATCAGCTTTGAAACCCAATGTGTCGACGATCTTACCATTGACCGTTACCCTGCCCTCAATCACCATCCTTTCTGCCTCTCTTCTGGAGGCGATTCCTGCCTTGGCCAAAATCCTCTGGATCCGTTCCAGGGCCAATCATTCCTCCATCTCATCGACTGAACACCCTTTGCGGTTAACGGGGGGCATCTCCTCAGGCATAGGAGGAGGCTCGACTTCTCTGGGTGTCGGAAGGTCGGAGAGGGTGTTGAGACCAAAGAGCTCAAGAAACGACTTGGTCGTTCCATAAACGATCGGGCGTCCTGGCATATCTTTTCTCCCCATGATCTTGATCAAACCCTTCTCCAAGAGGGTCCGAAGAACCCAACCGGAATCCACTCCACGGATCTGCTCAATCGCAGGTCGGATGATCGGTTGGCGATAGGCGACGATGGCCAAGGTCTCTAAGGCAGACCGGCTCAATTTGACAGGTTTGGCCTTTTTTAAACGCTGAACCCATTCGGCCCACTTTGCCTTTGTTCGAAACTGATACCCACCCGCCACCTCTACCAGCTCCAGTCCTTTGGACTCCTCCTCATACTCTCTCTTAATCTGATCGATTGCCTCAAAGATAGCTTCTTGATTCGATCCGGGTAGGGCCTCTATGAGTGTCTCGAGTCGTACAGGAGACTCCGAAATGAAGATGAGGCTTTCCACTATCGGTTTGATCTCAAAATCATCCATGGTCTGACCCTATTTCGTCTCGAAGAGTTCTAATTTCACACCAGGGGAGATGGAGGAGATGGCATGTTTATAGACTAAGTGGTCCGCATCGCCTCGGAGAATGACGCAGAAATTATCAAAGCCCTGAATGATCCCTTCAATTTTACGTCCAGTGGTCAATTCGACAACCACATGGGTTCGATCTCTTCGAATCCGATTGAGAAACTGATCCTGGATATTGATCTGAGTCTTCGTCATGGCCATTTACCCCGTTAGAAATTTTAGTGAACCCCGTCAGAAATCAACTCCCTCCGAGAGGTAGCGGCATCCGCTCATGGAGACTTATTCCTAACGGGGTTTAGCCTCCTCCCCTTAAAAAAGATTCAATCTCCAGGAGTATCGTCTTCCGCTCGATCGATACGTCCCGCCAGCGGACCTCTGGATCGGCCTTAAACCACGTCCACTGTCGCTTCGCATAATGACGAGTATCCCTCTTAATCAGTCTCACGGCCTCTGTCCATTCGATCTGTTTCGAGAGGAATTGGACCATCCGTTTATAACCCAATGCCTGCATCGGTTTCAATTCAGGGCCATAGCCCATCTCGATTAGGCCTTTCACCTCTTCGAGGAACCCCCTCTCGATCATCTGATCGACCCTTTGTTCGATCCGACGGTAGAGTATCTGCCGGTCTCTCTCTAAACCGATCTTCAAAGTAACATAGGGTTTCTCCCCAAAACGATGTTGTTCCCGAAAAAAAGAGATCGGGATTCCAGTTGAATCGAAGACCTCCAAGGCCCGTATCGTTCGAAAGAGATCCCCAGCATGGACGAGGGAGGCAGTCTTCGGATCGACCCTCTTCAAACGCTGATAAAGAGCATTCCCTCCTTTTTCCTCTGCTTCCTCCTTCAACCTTCTCCTCACCACCGGATCGATTTTTGGATGGCTGAAGAGCCCCTGGGTAAGGACTTTGATATAGAGCCCTGTTCCGCCGACCCCCCAAATCGGTTTTTCATCCTTGTGTAACTGATCAATGGTCCGGCGAGCCAGCGTTCGATAAAGGCCGGCGTGAAAAGGTTGGTCAGGACTCACCAAATCGATCAGGTGGTGTCGGACTCTTTTTTGCTCCTCGCGGGTTGGCTTGGCAGTTCCGATATCCATATAGCGATAGACTTGCATGGAATCGGCACTGACAATTTCACCTCCCAGTTCCTCCGCCAATTCGATGACCAGTTTCGACTTTCCCACTCCTGTCGGACCGAGTAGGATGACAACACGAGGCCGTTCCGGTTCTGTCACTTCGGCCATACGGAGTGCATTTTAATGAATTCAGGAAAGGACTTCAAGGGGAAAGTGGGAATCCAAATTCCGATTTAGAAATTGTCATTGCGAGGGAACCGAAGCAATCTCGCCCTTTTCAATGAGATTGCCACGCACCTTGC